>NZ_JAALFZ010000010.1:0-59958 GCF_011800505.1 Bacillus sp. EKM501B
AGTGGTTAAAAGAAGTTGATTCATTAGCTTTGGCAAATGCTCAACTAAACTTGCAAACTGCCTATAAAAATTTCTTTATTGGTCAAAATGACTTCCCAACATTCAAAAGCAAAAAAGACAGAAAGTCTTATACAACGAATGTAGTGAATGGAAATATTATGTTGCTTAACGGTCATATCAAATTGCCAAAACTGAAAATGGTACGTATCAAACAGCATAGAGAAATACCACAAGGCCATATAATCAAGTCATGTACGATTTCTATGACACCTACTGGTAAATACTATGTGTCCATTTTGACTGAATACGAAAAAGAAATCGTACAAAAAGAAGTAGAAACAGTTGTTGGATTAGACTTTGCGATGGATCAATTATACGTCAGTTCTGAGGATGAGAGAGCCAATTATCCTAAGTTCTATCGTAAAATGTTAGACCGATTAGCAAAGGCTCAACGAGTATTATCAAGACGTACAAAAGGTTCAGGGCGTTGGAATAAACAACGTATCCGTGTAGCTAAGCTGCATGAAAAAGTAGCAAACCAACGTAAGAACTTCCTTCATCATAAGTCTAAAGAGTTAGCTACTCATTTTGATGTTGTAGCTATTGAAGATCTAAATATGAAGGGAATATCGCAAGCACTTCATTTTGGAAAAAGCGTCGCTGATAATGCTTGGGGTATGTTCACTTCTTTCTTAGCTTATAAACTAAATGAACAAGGCAAACAGCTTGTGAAAATAGACAAATGGTTTCCTTCCACAAAAACATGTAGCAGTTGTGGAAATGTGAAAAATATGTCATTGTCTGAGCGAGTCTATTCTTGTATATGCGGTGTAAATATCGATAGAGATTATAACGCAGCTATCAATATCAAAAATGAAGCAATACGCCTATTAGCGTTAGCATAGATAGCAATAAAATAACCCTTGGAACAAGGGAGTTAGCTCGGCTGTCTTAGGACGAATTCGTTAGCTATCAAAAGTAACGACTAACCGAGAAGCCCCCACTTCAAACAGTCCGTTAGGACGTTAAGTGGCGGGTAGTTCACTTCAGCCTACAGTTTGTACATATACTATTTCTGCCCTTGAATAAAACCCAATATTCCGTCAATACTGTAAACAACCCATTTCGAACCATATTCCATTACCTGAGCAGTTAGCTTTTGCTAGCTGCTCTTTATTTGTACAAGGTACTCAATTGACTGGCGCACATATAATATTCTGAGTTCCTTTCTTTATAAAATAGTCGTTATAAAATGAGACTTGTCACGAGAGCACTTTACTAAGTGCTCTTTTTATATTTCAACTTAATACAAAATGAAATTTTTATTCTAATCTTCTCTAACATGGTCCTTAATTAAAAACGACTCACATTCCTTACAGTAATATTGTTTCATGTATGGCAAGTAATACATTTCATCATTTGGATGGTCACAACTCATTTCTCATTCCCCTTTTTTAATAAAATAGCGTTTTTGTTGAAAATGATGTCCTCATCTATTTGGACACATTTACCTGTATTTTTACCAAAAAATTCATGATATGGTTATTTAGTCTAGTACGTCATTACTTGACGATTACCCTTAGAAACCCCGCAGACAAACGGGGTTTCTTTTATTTAAATAACGATTTTTTCTTTCTCCTCAACCAGCTAAAACTGCGTTAAAATTAATCTATAATTTGTAAGTAGGTGTATAAAATGCTCTCACTATATACATGTGTATCTTGTGATCAACCTCTCATACAACACGATGAACATTTGTTTATTCATTACTGCATTAATCCAAATTGTGAAGAAGCAAAACTGCACTTATCTCTTTTTCTTTACAATAAGGATTTTGTATTAAATCTACACCAAGATTAAGAAGCATACATGCCCCATCTTGTGCACCTTTTTATATAAATCTTGTTCATTGGGCGCCTTTAAAAGCGCTCTTTTTGTTGAAAAACTACACAAAGAGAAAAAAAAGCATACAATGTTACGTATTCTTTTTCATTGTAAGTTTGGGTAGAAGAGCGTTCTCCAGAACGCTCTTTATATTTGTTTATAAACAAACAATTTACTTGAAAATACTCACAGTTTGTATAAGCCAAGCATATATTTACTTAGACAAGACATAGTTTTTTACTATACATGTACAATTTTTGTGCATGTTTTTTGTTCAATACAATAACTATTTTATTAAAAATCCTTAATGAGCTACTCCTTACAGTTTTGTAATATGAATGTCACTAAAATCAATTTTTTCACTATAAACTCTTTACTATAATTTTCTATATACACAAACAAGGAGAGTGTTATATGAAAAAATCATTAGTTATATCTGTATTACTCGCACTATTTTCTAGTTTTGCTATTGGATGCGAAAGATCACCTACTATAAATAGAATGGGAACAGAACAATATTATGTACAAATAACAAACAACGGTGAGATAAAAAGGAACCAACGATTCTATACTTTATCTACTTATAATAAGGACGGGATAGAAAAAACAGTTACATTCAGAAGTGTAAAACCTGAAAATAAACCTCTTAAAGAAAATGCCTTCATCCGCCTTTATGTAGATCAAAAAGATGACAACAATACAGAGATAAATCATAGAGAGATAAAATCCTACGAAGAAGTTCAAAAAAACGATTTACCTTCAAAAGTAAAAGAAAAATTACATATTAAATAGGTATACAATCAACATAAAAGATACTCTCTTATACATCATAGAGTGTCTTTTTTGTTGATTTTTTTCACATTCCTCCTTATTTATTGAGACAAAACTTATGGTATAATATAGGTAGCTAATTTTAGGGAATGTTTTCTCTACATCGCTCGTTGCCAACGAGCGTTTTTATTTTTCAATAGCTAACTTTCTGAAAGTTTGTTAAAATCTGGTTACCAATATGTGTAACAACTGACCCGTGCTTCTGCACGGGCTTTTTTGATGTTTTCACGCATCGTAATACCCAGGAATCCATTTACTAGGTGATGGATATTATTTAATTTCTGAATATCAAGATAGTAAAGGTCTTGTCCTATTTAGCTAGACCTAATCAGGACGTTAATAACGTTCATTATGTTCGTTTGTTTTGTTAGATGTTAAATCAAATTGAAACTGTATTCTTCGAATTAACAAGTACTAATAAAAACATAATAAAAAAGAGTGCGATTAAGATATGCACTCTCTCAAAAGAATTTACCACTCTCGATGGTCACCATGCTCATGATTACGATCGCGGTCATGATCACGTCTACGACGACACTCATCACAATCGCAGTCACGTCTACAATGACAGTTGTTAAAATCGTTTCTTCTGCGTCTACGACCGCATCCGCAAAATACTAAATCATCCCAAAATCTATTACAATCTCGAGAATGTCCAAAATTATTATTCCATCCCATAGATATGATTCCCTCCTCTAAAAATTGAATTCATCATATTCTATGATTAAAAGTTAGAAATGGTTTGTTTACTAGTCTATGTTTCAGACTAATAATATTTCAATTTGCAAGTCTATCTGACCCCTTATCTTTCCTTAACAACAAACAAGACGCCACCCAGATTACGGCAGCGCCTACGATAATTGCTATAAACTTAATCAAACTTATTTATCCTGACTTTATTTATTCCTTTGTTTCCATACCCCATTCTCTTTACGATAAGTATTCTTGCCATCCATGAAGTCAGCTGTATTACCCGGAATGCTATATTTCTTATTTTTTTTCTTAGCCTTCTTCTTCAGTCTCTTCTCTTTTTGAATAGCTTGCAAATCTGCCTTCCATTGTTTCAACAAATCCTTTTCACGTCGCATCGAATTTGTACCCCTTGGATTAAAATGTGAACTAAATAATTAGATTCTACCTATTTATATAGAATCCTTTAATCCAAATGTCCATTTTATTCTACCCCTCGTTTAATATGTACCAATTTATGTTTTTCCTTCTATATTGGCCAACGATATATTATAATCCTTTATATCCCCAAGGAGGTTTACCATGCTTAATTTCCATAAAATATTTCCCGTCTTAGGATTCTTTTGGTTTTTATACAGTTTTATTGGTCTCATATTTTTATTACTATTCCTTAGCGTATCGTAACAATGCGTATACATGTATGCTTAATGTGTAATTTCTATATAACAAAGAAAAAAGCACCCGTTATGGATGCTTTTGATTACTTATGCGCTTAATTTTCCAGTAATCTCTTCTGCTGTTAAATCGTATTGTTATTCCTCACTGTCTATAAAAATAATTAGTTCGTTAAGTTTCAATATGTAATATTGTATACTCTTTACTTTCAATTTCCATATATGCAATAATTTATTTATAAAAATACAAAATATTAGTAAGGATGATTTATATGAACAAATTCCGGAAGAAGATAATTAAATCCTTACAAACTTCTTGGGGATGCTTAGCATTTGGTGTATTAATATTTGCTATCTTCTTAATTATAGATCTAACAGATACACCTTTAAATACATTAAGTTGGAGAGATTGGCTAGGTTCTTCAGTAGGTGCAGCCATTGTATCTGTAGGAATGTTTACTTTAAGTAACTTGGATTTAAAATAATTTTTCCGTCAATACTATATGTAGGCTGTATGTCAAAACTCATTTGAAGTAATTTTCTTTGTATCTCCTTGTATGGAGCAGTTAACTTTTACTAACTGCTCTTTTAGTCGTGAGCATTATTGACAAGCTATCATATAATGTAGTCATGCCTTTCTTAAAATTAAGTTCGTCACTTGAATTATAAAAATGGGATTAAACCCTATAATCTTTTCAAGAATCAGCCATATTTTATTCCTGAAAAAGTGCTTTATTTTTCTGAAAGGTGGTTGCGGAAACAACTGCCTTTTTGTTTATGACAAAAGGATTATTTTTTTCAAATGTTTACTACTAATGATCAATAAATATCTTATAATTTTTATATATGAAATAATTTGTTTAGGAGCAGATAAAATGCCAGTTACACTAGAACTTATTCTTTTTATTCTTATAGCAATTAGTGCTGTTGGCTATTTGATAAAAGAATCTCAAAAAACCAAGAAAAGAACACTTGGAATTTCACTAGAACTTTTAGTTCTTTTCTGGTCAATATGGAGAATATCGACTATTATAATCCAAATTTCGGAATATAATCTCTCGTGAATAAAACCCAATATTCCGTCAATATTTTATATGACATTAGATTTTCTCCCTGTTCCCCCTTGGAGAACCGAGCAGTTAGCTTTTGCTGGCTGCTCTTTGTCTGTAAAAATACACTCAATTAACAAGAAACGCATATAATATTCTGTGTTCCTTTCTTTATAAAATAAAGTAGTCTTCACAAAATGGATCTCGTCACGAGAGCACTTAATTAAGTGCTCTTTTTTGGTTTTAAAATAAACAAAATGAAATTTTTATTTATTTTTCTTTCATATATAATATTTTAATATTTGTTTATGATATAGTTGTAACTTTTGTACAACATATAGCTGTATCCAGTGAAACTTCTAAAATTGTACAACCGAGCAATTAGCTACTTTAGCTAGCTGCCTTGTTATGTAAAATAAGGCATTTATAAAAAGCTTTCTCAACACCCAACTGATGGAATCCAATTACCTTTTATGGTAATCACGTAAAAATCTATCGTTCCATTAACAGGACCCGTCCCCCTAATCGGGTCCTGTTAAATGTTCTCTATTAAAATGGTGTTTTGGTTCGACTATCGTCTTTACTTCCCCACGTCCTACAATTCAATATGCAATATTACATATTTGGTATATCAAATTTATAAACATGTAATAATTGCTTTATATAATGTTTATAATTATTATCGAAAGGAGAATACTACATGTCTTTCTTTTCGTGGTCTCCTCTTATTTTCTTAACAGTTGTTGCAATCATCATTTCTATTAAAAAGACTAAGAAACAATAGCTTTAAATAGTTACAATAAGTTATTTTTAGGAGGTGTAGTTATGTCATTTGCAGCATGGAGTGCAATTTTTATGACTTTAATCGGAGCAATGTCCGGAGCAATCTTTGGTACAATTTCTTCTAAGAAGAGTAAAAATACCAATTAAAAATCAATTAATAAAAATGAATTTTTATTTTTGTGGCAGCTGAAACAATCTTAATATTTCAGCTGTCATTTTCTATTCAAATAACTATTTTTTTCACTTTTTTGATACATTTATGAAACATTTATGTGTTATCTTCAGTAAGTTCTTTTCTTTTCATAAATTGTGTGAATTATACCCACACAAGAAGCTCTAGATCCCTAAATCTAGGGCTCCTTCGTTTAAATAAATATTTTTTCAATTCGATGTATAGACAACTATATATTAAAATGTTAAAATATCGTTGTGATTCCCGTGTGGTTTCACATACGACTTTTTTCTTCGGTTATGGGGTTCTTACGTAATAGTAAGAGCCATTTTTTTATTCCAATAAGTTTTTTGTTAAAAATTTACACACACGTACTTTTCGATATATAATTAAATTATCAATATATTAGGAGTGTTAAGTGTGTCAGGAACAATAATGATTTTGTTATATATTTGTTTCGGAATGAGTGTCGTTTTTAGCTTAATAAGGGAATTTCGAAAACCACAGAAAAACCAGTTCTTAATTTTAGTTGATTCTTTAATTTTGCTAGGAGCTCTATTCCTAGTTAGCAGTATCTTCATCTAAATCAATAACCACGTAACTCGGTACTATTAAGATTTCTTTACCGCATACATTACATTTAGGATTTCCATGTGCAGAAATCCCTTTAATAATTTCAATTTCTAATAAATCTATTTCTGTGTTATCAAATATTTCAATCACATGTAAAAGTTACGTAAAGATTGCTATGATTTAATTCTTCCACCCCAGAAACGTTATATAATGAAATTGCAAACATTAGGTTTTTACCTTTCTGTACGACATAATTCTTTGCTAGGAGCAAATCCTAGCCTTTTTTATTTCACCCTCCGTTGATTCGAAGTCCAGATTCCCTCTTTCAATTACATTAGCTTGCATGCTAGCCTCTTTAGGGAATTCAATGTAATCAACAAGTACACTAACCTTCCCTCTAAAACCACTATCTTCAGTTCCAAGAATCACGCGTCATACCACTACGCGGACGTACCTGCAATTCATATCCTGGTGGAATCTCCAAAGCTAATCCCATTTGTACAACCTTTGTTTGGCCCGGCCATATAATCGTGTCCTCTGCTGCTACAAAATCAAAACCAGCACCACCAGACTTTGCATATCTTGGTAACTCCACATCTTTTATAGATTTTCCGAACGGGAAACCCCACTACGGTGCGATAGCACCCACTTTAGGAATGGGATGAGAGTGAGGTCAAATGCGATGTACAAATAAAACACCGAAGGTACGTTCTCTACATCAAGAATTTGAATTGGGATCATTTTTATAATAGGCAAATAAAAGTCTCTAAAACAATCTTGTTCTCTGAAAACAGAATACATAGGAGGTTGAAGTAACAAATTCTTCTACTCCGTAAAATGTATTGAGTCGTCAAGCACAAGACGCTAAAACACATTTGAGAACTCACAATCTGACTCGTTTGGTAATAGAGAATGAGTGCCGTATCTGCTATATGCACTGGATACGGAGTGTTGATGGCACACCGCAATCTTGCACGTCAGCGATACTAGAAATAGACTTCGCCTTTGGTAGTAAGAATCCCACTGACATTAGTCAGCTTGTGGCTTTAGCCGTGGGAGTGTCAATTACCTCCCTTTGCTTTGATTAATAATTGAGTCACTTCGTAAACATCATGTTGTATTTCCATCATTCTTGATACACTCCTTTAATTAGATTCCACAACTCTTGTTCAGTCATCTCATAAAGTTGTCGACCAGTCTTTTCCTCTTTATAAATTCCTTTTTGTAGTAAAACATCGATATAGATTTGTTTCCTGTCCATGTTGCCTCCTAGCTACTTTTCTTCTTAGGTCTCCTTATAGGTGTAGTTGCTGCCCTTTGTGGACTCCATCCTCCTTTTAATACTCTTTTACTAAATGTGCTATATGAAATACCGTTCTCTTCAGCTAAATTGACCATATCTTCCATTGTTGCTCTTAATTTCTTTACAGGCTTTTTTGCTGCTTCCTCTGGTGACATCCCTTTATAAACACGAGTTAAAAATGTTTTCTTTTTAACCCCATTTTCTAATGCTATTCTTAACCACTTTTGTTCCCTAAATTGATATTTCCGAGGCGGTGTATTAATTGCCTTACCAACATCCCATCCCATTTGATACACCCTACGATATAACATGTTATAGCCAATGCCGTTCTTCTCGGCTGCTTGATAATCTTCCTTTTCTAGCCATCTATTTATCATCATGGCGCTATGCCTCCTAATCCAAATTCATAATCTCCTCTAAAGTTCTATCTGAAATATGGGTGGTAATGATTTGTATGTTCCCGTATTTCTTTTTAGCCATTTCTATAGCTGCGCCCTCGGACTTCGCGTCAAACCAACGGAGCTTCCATTTCTCGTCTTTATCGTAAAACTCTACTGAATACGTCATAATGCTATTACGTTTCAAAAACTTATCCGCTGTACTTGTTGCAGTATAATCAAAACTTCCGACTACATCCTCTAGTGTTAGTTGTTTCATGCTCCTAACCCCATTGGGCGCGATTTGATTTTGTTCTTATCTGCCTGATCCATGATTAATGCGGCGATTTCTAGTTGATGCCTTCCTAGCTCTTTTGCTATTTCGAGAATACCTTTATCCTCATCCCACATTTTTCTTAATTGAATCACTTCACTTTCATCAAACACTAAGTCTAATTCTTCTAAAGCGATATATAAGTTACGACGCGATTTCTTCATGTACCTTTCCTGTTGCAACGCCATTATGTAATTCTCCTTTTCCAAATCCGTTCCAAGTCGTGGCATCCCATTTCCCCTCCAGTTGTAATTGATGAATTTCCCTTAGCTCCGCCATAACAGCATGACGTCTTCTATCCACTTCTTCAGGACTGCGATTCCCTGCTTCGCAAATACAAGGTACAAATTGATAGCAGCCATTACCCATATCGTTCTTAATTATTCCCGTTCCGTTACATGCACACATTTTAATTCCCCCTTTAAAAATGATAATGTCTTTCTTCTGTAATACTTTGTTTCTTTGAAAATAATCGTTCTGAAGTTATTGAGAATCCGCGATACAATCCGTTCATCATAAGCACCCTCTAAACACACTCCTGTAAGGTTTGTTGTAAATATAGTAGATTGAACCTTACTATTTTGTTTGATCTATTTTTAACTTGTTGTAATTCCTTTTTATAAGTAACCCTTGCTTCTCAAGTTTGTTTATTATCCTTCGTAATGTAGCAGAAGACCATAAAGGAAATTGCTTAAGTCATTCATCGTAACTGTTATAGCCTTCATTGAAATTCTTTAATTTATTTACCAATAATGAACTTGTTGTAAAATATCGCTTCATTTAATACAATAGTTTTATTAATCCCAATAAAACGATTAACGATTGTTAATGTATAAGTAATTTGCTCATTTAGTTCACTTTCTTCATCCAACACTCATAACTCACATTGTCCTCCATGCCAGTAAACCGAACCTTTTCTCTCCCTCTGAACTTACCTTCATGATAAAAGGTTCTTTCTGCCCTATATATTCGTTTAATTGGCGTTACATAGTCATAACCTCGTTTTTCTAAATCACGAACTGCTATTAACATCTCCTTCATAGACCCACGCCTTACAGGTATCTTAAACATCACGCATTCGCCCTTTCGCATACCGCTATGTTGCCTTTAACCCACTTTGTTGATTTCTTAAGTACTTCTTCTGCTTGTTTTAATGTCAATTCGACAATTTCTTTAATACTTAATTGTCCTTTAATCATGTCTTCATCTACTTTTCGACGAGTAGCTAATTTTTTTATGTTTAATTTAATTGCACTAACTTGTTGGGCATTAATTATTTCCTCTTGGATTTCTAGTAAATCTTCACTCGCATAGATTTATAAATCTAATCCGTGAATTGCAATTGCTTTTACTAAGCACCGCTGGATACTCGTGTTAATGTCAAAGCTGTTACGCTCTGCAATCGGCTTGTTTTGATTGTTTAGTAGTGGATGACTTTGACTTAGTGATTTTCTTGTACAGTTAATTCCCCCCCCCTACAAAGTAACCACAATCTGTTTTGAGGTAAGGCCCTCCATTAAATCGTTTTACTTCCCATATTGCTGTTGGATCTACTTTTTAACTGCCCATGATAAGTAGTTAAAACGCCCCTTCTTTTCAACATGTTCCTTGCAATCTATTTAAGCTAATTTAGAAAAGTAATTTTCAGTTGTCATATCAATTTCCCCTTTTTAAAATGGTGCTATTTCCGTTTGTTTACTAGCTTCATACACTTGCATAAGTGCTTGTAATCCATATTCGTAAGCTACAACCATTGATGCAGCGTTAGGCTCTTTGCTTTGCTTATATCGTTCAACCAAATTCATTAAAATTTGAATTTCAGCTTCAATTTTGGTTTGTAGTCCCACCTTATTCACCTGCCACTTTCTCTGTAGAATGAGACATTACATATTGCGTAATGCACTCTGTTTCTGCGTGTAAGTAATCACCACCAAAATCTAAGTAACTTTCACCGAAGTATATTTCTCCATTGCAACCTTCACATTCTTCAATAAAGTCTCTTGCTGATGAGTCATGATAATTACCGTAAGTAATTGGATTTTCAATCATATTTCATTCCTCCTTATTTACTGAGAAAAAACGTATGTTATAATATATGTAGCTAATTTTAGGGAATATTTTCTCTACAACGCTCGTTGCCATCGAGCATTTTTTCATTTTTAATAGATAACTACCTAACAATCTGTTAAAATTTAGTTACCGATATGTGTAACAACTGGCCTGTGCTTCTGTACGGGCTTTTTTGATGCTTTCAGGCATCGTAATACTCAGGAACCAGTCTATTAGGTGGGGCCCCCTATTAGATTACCAAATATTACGAAAAGCAAGAGCTTGTCTTATTCACTCTGTAAAAACGCTATTACAAACATAATCCCTTTTGGCTCCTATGGATTATCAACTTTTTTCATAATTTTTATCTTTGTTTTTTTATATTCATAATTTCGTAATATCTTTATATAATGTTTTAATAGATTTTATGTTAAACTTATAACATTCCAAGAAGTCCTTTACTTTTAGAATCGACAATTCTTCAATACCCTTAGTCTTGCCCTACATCCCCTGTAGGGCTTTTATCATTAGCTAGAGTGATATACCTCAACCTTATCAGTGCTGTTATGCACAACTCTAGTTCTTAAATCCCTTATGATCCACAAGACTTTCTTTTGTTCATATTCATCATCTTGTTACCATCCCATTTTTGGTCTCAGACATCTATTTATTCGGTGTACCAGGTATTCCAATAAACATATTAATGACGATACGAATACCAGTGATAATGTGCTTTCCTCCATCATTTACATCGCCGCCCTATCCATTTCTGAAATAATTCCACCTTTCGTTAGTATTTTATGAATATTTTATTTCCAACGAGAATTCATTTTCAATGATCTTCTACCATCCGTATGCACTACATCAACCGTTTTCGATCTTGTATAACCTCTGTTTTGGTGTTTGGAGTACAGTAACCATTGATTATTCACTTTGTACTGCACTTTTTCTTCTTTCAGGATTTTATTAAGCTTCATCGCTGATAATCCGTAATCCGCTGCAACTTGTGAGACTGTTACAGTATCTTGTGATTGAAGAATTTGGTCTAGGTATGTAATCTTTGATGCGTTTTCTGCAATCTGTTGTGTTAACATGAGCCAATCTGAATTCATTAACGCACTAGGACTAAAAAGTAAATCTGCTGTATCTATGTGGGAGAACGAAGAAATATATAAATGTCCATCGAGAAAAACTTCTTTAGATATAGCTAAACTCACAAATGTATTCGTTTCTTATGTATTAAGTGAATCCAAAGAGAAGAATCCTAAATTAACAGCTAAGGATGACTTAGAACAAGTAATGATAGATATCCGATCTAAGAATTCTGATAAACAAAAAGAACTTATTGAAATGATAAAACAACTAGTTAAAATAGCAGGCGATTGATAGCGTTAAATGCTACCGATCGCCTCTTTTATTTTCAAAAGAATTTCATAAGACTCAGCATCCCCATTATGAGCCGCATTAAAGATTCCTTGTAGATTACTTTCAACTTCCATTAACTCTTTTTCGATTGTATTTTGTTCCATCACCAACATCCTCCGATATTTTCATAGTAGTTTGTGAATTTATCACAATGTATAACTAATATTTAATTTTGAAATTTAGTTAATCCCCCTATAAACAGCGAATGCGATTGCCCCATTAAGAGACAATCGCATTCAATCTATTTATATCGGACCCTTAACCAGAAAATTATCCCATTCCTGTCCCTGGGTCCATTCTAAGCATAATTTGAGTTTGAGCATCCTTTGCTACTTGTTTAGGCTGCTCCTTTTGACCTTTAACAGGAGATACATATAATACTCCGACTAAAGCCAAAGTTGTTACTAAAGCTAGTACTTTTTTCATTTAGTATCACCCTTGTATATTATACCATTTTTATTAATATATACCAATATTTTTCGAGGTAAATAACTATAAAATTTACACCCTTGCGAGTAGAATAACTCAATTGATTTTTCTAGTAATTTTCTATCTTCCAATGCAATTCCTAAATAACATAATTTCATTGGTGACAGACTACCATTCTCTTTTTCGTACTTTCTTAATATAGTGGCAGCTTTTTCTTTTTCTCCTGTTACTATATATAGAAGCGCTTTACCGCACAACTCTCCCCGCAATCTCTATAACTTTTTCTTAATAACATAGTCTCAACTAAATAATGTACTTTTCCGCATTTACACTGACATTGATATTTCTTGTGAGACTTCCAATCTTGTATGGTTCTATCATAAGTATCTACAGATTCAAAATTATTCCCAGTAATTCTTTCCCCATTTATAAACTTTTGCTTTTCTTGTTCTAAATCCTCAATTTTCTTTTTGGCAACTTCTTCTTGATATACTTCAAAACCACCGATTATAGTAAAACATCCATGTTTCGTTCCAATAGGCAATACACTGTCCATGTATTTCAAGCCCCCCATTTATAATATAGACACTAACAATTTATCGAATACTTATGCATTCTTATATAACATCCATTTATCATCTTTCCTTTCTCTTAGGAAAGAGCAACCCCATAGCTTCTACCGTTAAAATCCATTCTCCACGTTGCTTCCCTTCAGGTTTGTAGTATTTAATTTTTCCACCATCAATCAGTTCATCTATTAATTTATTATCTTTCCCTCTCTTCAATTTCATCCGCAGCGCTTCTTGGGTAATTCCTCAACGATCGCATGCTTCTCTTGGTGTCATAATTTCCTCTAACATAAATAACATCAAAACCGCCCCTTTTGTCACTTTACTCATAAGTTTGCCACAGTTGGAAGCATAAACTTGCCGTAAGTTAATTATTAACCCATAAGTTTGCTGTGTGTTTTATTAATGCAGCTTTGGAATAATGTTTGGTCAAATTGATACTAATAATTTTAATTTATTTAATTAAATCATTCTTTTATAAAAAAGTCTGTTCATTTCTGTGATTCTTCTTCCATTAAAGCGCCCGATTGTGGAATATAATCAATTTATTCTTCTTTCACTAAAGCTACCTGTTTGTTTAGGTACACTTTTTCACAAACTTAAGGTAATAGCAGTTCAATTTAAACATTAAGAAAAGTATATACAGAGATTGGTTTTCCAGACTTATAAAAATCAAATCAATAAAAATGAGTACAATTTGGCATTAGAATTCATTTTAAAGCGCACAAAGACTCGATGTCTAACAGATAACTCATCCGATGTATCTATCTTTGGAAGAGCTGTAGGAAAACCAAGAGTTGAAGAAGAAAAGTAGGGTAATAAAAATACTGTTCCTCAAACTTTCGAGAACACATGGATGCGTTAGGAGGTTACTAACATAACAAATAAATTCTAATAAAAAAGGGAACTATATGTATCGATATGTTAGAAGTGAAAAATGAATATCAAGGAGGTAAAGTAATGGCTTCAAAAAACTCAGGACAAGAATTAACAGCAGGAAATACGAATGAAGCTGAAAGTGGATTAGAGTTACTTGCAGTTACTGATAACGGAAAGGGTAAATTTGGAAATTATGAGAATGATTATGTTTTACATGTTTGGGCCGACTCCACAATTAATCAAAGTCCAAACTTTCCTGACACCCCACCAGCAACACCCATAGTGGGTATACGGGTTGATGGTAGCCCAGCTAAAGGGATTGAGGCGACAGGTAATAGTATAGGAGTTCTTGGTGCTGGTGCAGAAGTAGGTGTTAGTGGTAACGGAAGCAGCGGTGTTTTAGGTATTGGGGAACGTGGAGTTATTGGAGAGGGTAGCCAAACAGGAGTTATTGGTTCTGGTCCGAGAGGAGTTCTTGGTGCTGGTAAAACTGAAAACGGTACAGGAGTAGGTGTTGAGGGAGATGGTGATAATACCGGAGTCGTAGGAACGGGTTTTCAAACAGGGGTATATGGTAGAGGTGACAATGGAGTTGTTGGGGATGCTGATAATACCGGAGTCGTAGGGAAGGGTGTTCGAAAAGGAGTATATGGAGTCGGACAAATAGGTGTATTAGGTGTGCACGGTTCGGGATGGGAGAATTCCAATGGTTTCAATGGTTCATTTGGGGTTTATGGATATACTGAAGCTCAAGGTAGCGTTGGTGTATTTGGAGTTAATTTAAACATGACGGATGGATATGGAGTCTTATGTATAGGTAATTTCGCCGCATCAGGTGGGACAAAGTCCGTCCTCGTACCACACCCAGATGGCTCACACCGCGCCTTCTATTGCATGGAGAGCCCCGAGAGCTGGTTTGAGGATTTTGGAATAGGTGAGTTGGACAGAGGTAAGACCACGGTTCACCTCGACCCAGACTTTGCTATGATGGTAAGCACTGACAGTTACCATATCTTCTTGACACCCGAGGGTGACTCGAAGGGGCTATACATAAGTAAAAAGACTCCAACTAGCTTTGAAGTTCGAGAGTCACAAGAGGGAAGCAATAGTCTAAGTTTTAGCTATCGTGTGGTTGCTAGACGCAAGGATGTATCAGTATCACGTTTTGAGAAGAAGATACTACCAGCTTTTCCTCTAGAAAAAGGGACAGATATCTCTGATCTTTCTAGAGAAAAGCCAGAATAAGAAAAGGTATGCAGATTATCGCATAAAGTGAAATAGACCATCTTTTTTAAGGGTTAGAATATTTAGATATTCAATTTATCTTCATAGGTTTAATAGTGATGATTGAGGCCAGATAGCTACCTTATTTTTAATGATGGATTCTTTTTTGTTATTAAAATCTCCATGATACTGTTCATATTTTGTTAAACTATACAGTGCAAAAGTCAAAAATCGGTCATTATAGGCAGCTCTTTACTTATGTCACGGTCGGATGCTTTAAAAAATGTATGAGATCCCATTCTACAGGTTCATTAATCAGTAAAATGGCCCGTTTGCTTAATGAGAAAAAATGCTACATTATCAAAAATTTACTTATAAACGGTTTAATTTTGTTTTAAATCTACAATTAAAAGTACTTAAAAATCTTTTATAATCTTATAAAGGATGAATTTTGATACCAAGGTTGAAGAATTCCTTCTTAGCCATAATTCAAAACATCACCATTACCGGAAGCATAAGTTTGCCATAAATAAAAAGAACCATAAGCTTGCTGTTTTGGCAAACTTATGGTTCTTTTCACACCTTTCGTTACTTACAAGTAACACATAATCAAAGTATACATTACCTATAAGTAACACAAAAGAATGAAATCATAAAGAACATGTAGTAATTTCCACATGTTTTTTATGATTTCATTCGGTTTATCGCACTTATTTCTTTTTCCTTAAAATCACTAACAGAAGTATACATTCTTCAATTTAATTTTTTCATTTACTAATCATTTGCGTTTTTATAGGTTTAAAGTCTTTTCGGATTTTCTCATCAAACATTAACTTATAATGATTATACTTATCTTCCCCTGTTTTAAGGCAACATTTTTTATATTTTTTACCTGAATTGCATATGCAGAGGTCATTTCTATTTAAATCCCTATATTCTTCTATTAACTTTTCACTGATAAGAAGCTCCCACTCTTCATAAGGACTTTTCCAATACTCCATTAGAGTTTCAAGCATGTCATAACTATACTCTTGCTCCTTCGAAAACGCGACTGCATATTTATCAAACGGATTAGTAACCACGGCTATTCCAATGAGTTTCACCTCACCAATAATCCGTGAACATAATTCACCATTATATATTTCTCCTACTTTATGGTCACAAGAATTTCTAAGTTTAATAACCTGATTACAAATTGAACATGTTGATTTTTTGACAATTGTTTCTCTACTGAAGAAGTATTGGTATGGGAACAACTTTTGTAATTTCAAAATATTTTCTTCGATGAATTCAAGATTATATTTATTACCTGTATAATCTAAATGCCTACGAAGGAAATGCAATTTATTATCTGCACAATCTAGTTTGCACCATGCTTCATAGTACTCTTTATCGGTCAATTGTTTATATGCAGTAATATAGTCAGTTAGCACTTTATAAACTTGTTCTAAACACCAAATACTTTTCGCTTCCTCCTGATCCCCCTTATTAACTGCAACCTTTTTTAAGTTTGAAAGTTCTTCTAAAATATTCTTTTTTAATTTTATACCTTTGAATCGCTGTAAATACATAGATATTTCATGATATCCCAAAAGACTCACCTTCTACTTAGTTATTAATTCTATTCGCAGCTTTAATTGTCTCCCCAAATTTATCTGCATCACCTTCGTAAGAAATGTTTTTGGACGTTTCTCCATCTACAACTGTGATATTTACTTTTATTTTCAAATCCGTTTTACTCTTTTGTAATTTCCCTTCAATATAATTTGAAATTAATTGTATAGCTACTGGGAAAATCACATTTTCAAGTACCATATTAGCTAAATAAATGAGATCAGCGTGTAACTCAAGTTCTAGATAATTATCATCTGAAATACAAATATCACCGATTAATTCCCCATCATTATATTCCTTTATAAATTCATAGAATTGCATTGTCTCTTCTGGAAAAACAGGATTTTGATTATTTCTAAATCCCTCATACGGTACTAATAATAAATTTGCTTTCTTTAAATCCTCTTCATACTCTTTTGGAAAATATGGCTTACCATATATACTTTCAAAATTTAAATCACTTTCGGTAATTACCAATTCATTCACCTTATTGATTTCATTCTTCATTTTTTCTACCCCTTTTTTTATATTTAATTATTATTGCGAATCAACTACTAGTTCTCGATTTTAAAGGTTCATACTTAATAACTTTGACTTCTTTTAAATAATAATTCCAATATTCTTTCTAATCATCATTATTTATATATTATAACAATAATAAATTATTTTTGTTGATTTTCCCACAAAACGCCATGACAAAAAACCCTCCCAAAAGGTACACCTTTCGGGACACACTCCTTCCTATCCACATTAAAACCACATCTCTCTATAGATTTGATAAAAAACATTATTCAATATTAGTAAAAAATAGAGAATATTTCTCTAATATCCATCGGTAAATTCTTATCATTTTTCCATTGAGAGTTATGACTCTCTCTTTTTTGTTTTCCTTCGACATAATATAACAATATCCAAATATTAATTTTGATAAGATTGTCCAGAAATATTACATTTTATATATCTTGGAGGAATTAAATTATGAGCAAAAAATTATTAATGGCTTTAGCATGCAGCGTGTTACTTATGGGATTGGCTACTTGTGGTTCAAATGATAAAGCAAGTACATCAGAAGAACCAAAACAAGAAACTAAAAAAGAAGATGAACAAAAGAAACAACAAGAAGCAGCTCGAGCAAAAGAACAGGAACAACAAAAAGCTGCATCTAATCCTGCACCTCAGCAACAAGCTGCACCTAAACAAGAGAAAGTTCACTTTGCAAACTGTACAGATGCAAATAATGCTGGTTACTATGATATAACTCCAGATAGCCCAGCTTATGCTTCGCATCTAGATCGTGATGGCGATGGCGTGGCTTGTGAACGAAATAAAGGACATAAAAAATCTAGTAAAAAACATTAGATTTATGGATAAGCACTCTTATGAGTGCTTTTTTGTTTCCATTCGACATAATATGACAATATTCGAATTGATTGTTTGCTATGATAAGCTCGGAAATCTTACATTTTACATAATTAAAGAAATTATAATGAAACGAACAACTGAATTTGTATTAGGTCCTATTGGTGGTATTTTTGGTCTTATTTGCGCGTTTATAGCTTTAATGATCGGTGGATTAATGGGTATCTTCCGTAAAGGTAAAGCTACTGTATCTGCTTAAAATAGGCACTCAAAAGAGTGCTTTTATTTTTTTATTAAATTATCTAATACATCTAAGATTTACAGGAGGAATAGCTTTGACACTATTTAAAAGATTTTTAATTCTCGTCTTAATGTTGACGATAATGTGTGCTGCAATTTGGATGGTTACATATGGTGCGCTTTATGAAACAATTGGAGACTTTCCAGATCTCATAGATAGAGCTCTCTTCCATACTATGTTTATGACATTCAGTTATACCATAATTATCGGGATTTATTATTTAATTAAGGGATTTATTAAACTCTTATTAAAAAAATCAGCAAAAGATCATTTCATTTTTTCAGGATTATTAATGTTAATGGCGGTTATTATAATAGCAATATCATCAGAAAAAGAACCTATGAATCAACCAAAATTTAACGAACAAATCGTTGAAAATAATGAGGTACTTCAAAAAAACATAAAAACATTAGAAACAGAAAACAAAAATCTTAATACTCAAGTGAAAAAGTTAAAAGAAGAGTTAACAAAGCTAAACCGTTCTAAAACAGAAGAATCTCCTTCAACTCAAGTTACATCGCACGAGAAACCTAATGAATCAGTTCCACCATCTACAAATGAGCCGAAAAAAAACTCTGCTGACTATGATAAAAATGGTAATTATAAACCAGTGGACCAGATGAAACCCGAAGAAATTAAAAAAGAGCTGGAGGGAATGTTGGAAGAATCTTTAACAAGATAGTTTAAACAATATATAGTTGTGATACTCAAAGGAGATTAAACAGTGAAACTTACTTTATTTACAATATCTAACGAACAAATTAAAGAACAATTGAGCAAGTTACAAACAAAGGTTGAGTCTTTGGAGACTGTAAAAGAGGTTCAAGATAAGATTATTTCAACGAAGGATAGTCAAATATCATTCTTGAATGATTCGATTGCTAATATGTGGCAACCAATTGCAATCGTTGCTGCAATAGCAGGGTTAGTAATTACAGGTGCCTTTGCTTATGTATCTATTTTGCATCATCAAGCTAAAAAGAAGAGGAAGGAAGTTGAAGAACTAATACAACAATCTCATTCTATATCAACAGTAGCTCAAGAAAGATTAGAAGAATTAGAAGAAAAACAAAAAGAACTTAATAAATTATCCTCTTCTCTTGCAAATAATCAAAAAGTAGATATAACACTTAACAATATAAAATTCACATTAGATTTTATAAGCAAATCCCTAATGACTTTATACTCTAACACGTATGATACATATTTAAGTGAACCTACAGAACAACAAGAGGAATATTCTAGATTCAAAAATAATTACGAACGTTTAGGACAGCAATATATAAAAATATCATTAAATTTTAATAAAAAAATAATAAGTGGAGAGAGTGCAAACCAACAAGATATTGAAGTGATTAACAACTTAGAAAATAAATGTGTTGAACTAAAGACAAAAATATATGATTACCTAGAAAATCTCTAATAAAATATAGATTTTGTTGTCTTCTGTTCAGTTTCACTGATCGAAGACATATTTCACTTTATATTTAAGTTCCCAAAAAAGAACTAAAATATAAAGTGAGAATTTTATTTCCTTGATTTACTAAAGTACAAATAATTTTCATTTAATTCGATCAAAACTTTTAACTTTTTCCGTAATTTACCTACAAAAATCTTAATTAATTGTAAAATTAATTTTATGAAAAATTTTGAGTAACAAAGAAGGGATAAATTTAATAATGACAATGATTTATGATAATAGACCTTTTGAGATTAATGTAACTTCAGATTTATTTGGCACCCATTTCAAAGCAGATGCAATAAAAAATATGCTAGAAAGTAATACTGATTATTTTGAAAAGAATAATATGGTCGCTTTATACGGAGAATGGGGCAGTGGCAAAACTTCGGTAATGGAATACATAAATAAAAATATTACTAATTACAATGTTGTATTTTTTGAGGCATGGAAATATGAAAAGGATTCAAACCTTTCACTATCATTATTCGAAATGATTTTAGATAAAGTTGAAGCAGAAAAAGATTCTCTCGGACAAGTACTAGAAGATGTAAAACTAATCGGTAAAACACTTTTAAATTTCAGTAAAAATTTACTATTCAATTACAAAATGTCTCTTCCAGGAATGACTATTAATATCGATCAAGCCACTAAAGATACTATAAAAGAGATGGATAAACTTATAGAAAGAACATCTTTTTACACAAACTTAAAAAAATTTAATACTTCTTACAACAAATTGCTAGATGAGTATTACAAGGCAACTGGCAAGAAGTTGTTAGTTTTTATTGATGATCTAGATAGATGTTCTCCTGAAAATGTATTAGATTTGATCTCATCAATAAAACATTTCTTTATTGATTCAGATAAAGTTGTTTATTTTTGTGGAGTAGATAAACATGCGGTTAGTAAAGCAATAAATATAAGATATCAAAATATAATTAAGTCAGAGGAATACCTTGAAAAAGTGTTTGATGTAACATTTAATATGCCTGAAATTCAAAATATCGATAAACTTTTAGAAGATTTTATTTCAAGGGTACATCTATTTAATCCAGTAGCTAATGAGAATTTTGATTTTTTAAAACGGTTCTTTTTACACATGAAATTTACAAATCCAAGAAAGTTAAAAAAGTTATTTAATAAATATATATTTTTATGTACATTAGATAAATCAAATAGTAGTAGAATTTACTCATATATTCCCCAAAATTTTAGCAATCACGAGCCAGTACAAATGATATTTACATTATTTATTATTTTACTGCACGAATTTAATAGGGAAAATTTTGATCTCATATTTAATAGTGAATTCAAGGTAGGAAAGATGAGAAATATATTAGACTTAGAGATCAAAACTTATTCTTGTAGGATAAATGGTATTGAACCGTTTAAAAATTATTTGGATTTCTTAGCAAATAAATGGATCCATCAATCATTAATCGTTTCCAATAATATTTTTACTTCTTTTATGAAAAGGGAAAATGATGAAAGACTCTTTGATTTATTATTATTATTTACTCCTCTTGACATAAAGGCCAAGCCCCCGACGCTTAACTCACAAAGTGAATCTAGAATCCTTAAAGATCTGGAAACATTCGTGTATCAATTTCAAGCTTCGGAGGATAAAAATTTGAAGTTATTCGTTTCACACATTTTAGATCTTTTAGTATATAAAAATAATCCTTTACCAACTGAAATACACTTTGATGTTCATGAATTAGTAAAAATGGTTAACTTTTATTTATAATATAGAGTTTATTTACTTTCACGATACATTCATGGAACATTCATATGTTACGTTATACAAGTCCTTTTTTGAATCCTTTTCATTCTGTCAAAAAGTCCTAGCCCCTCTAGGGCTTTTTACGTTTACATAAAGCGGTATACCAAATTTCTCAATGTACAATACAACTTAACATGGTAAGATAATATTTGGATTGGCGTCCAATACATATTATTAAAATTAAAGTGGTTCAAGTCGGAGGAAGGCACCTTTGGGTGTCTTTTCTTTTGTACATTAAAAAACCTCAACATCCAATGGTGAGGTTCTTATGTATATTATTCAGTATCTTGTTTTCTCTAATACTTTCTTCTTAATTGAACATCTATTGATTCATAAACAAATAACCAAAAATTATCACAGAAATTACAAGTCCCGTAGCAGCACCTAATAGCATTTGCCCCTCACTATCAGTCCAAAATTCTTTTAAATCGGCTTTTGCCTGTTTCCTATTTTCACCTGTTGAAAATAGATAGCGAATAGAATATATAACTAGTAAAAAGAATGACAGGATTATATCTATCATAACTTATGTACCTCCCTAATATATGTGCGTTATTAATTAATCAATAATTTCCTTATATATTATATCAACTAGGGTACATGGAATTATAACTGATTATTTTTATAATTTAATGTATTAATACAGGATAGTCCAAGTCGGCGAAAGGCACCCCTTGGGTGTCTTTTCTTTTTA
Organism: Bacillus sp. EKM501B; assembly: GCF_011800505.1. NCBI lineage: Bacteria > Bacillati > Bacillota > Bacilli > Caryophanales > Bacillaceae > Bacillus > Bacillus sp. EKM501B. Next base: position 22,459 of record NZ_JAALFZ010000010.1, read on the forward strand.
AAATATATAAGCGCACCATCCCTTTTCTAATAGAGGCCTCCCCTTCATGCCTCCTTACAGGGAGAATAATAAGACTTTTTATATTTACCCAATTACCGAGCTCTCAAATGTTTTAAATAGTTACAATACATGTATTACTTCAATAACATATGATTATTCTTAAGAATGTCATTGATATGTACCAATAGATGTTAGTGCAGCAAAATGAATTGTGTTATGATGTGAGCAAATATAAAGCTATCTAACGGAGGGATTCACATGCCGCATGTTGTGTTTCGTGGAATTACTATTGAACAATTAAAAAGCATAAGCAAGCCATTAATAGAAGAGCTTGCAGAGATTTGTGAGTGTGGTACGGATAATTTTACGTTGGAACTACCAAGTTCTACATTTGTATTCAATGGAGAAGAAATAGAAGCGTTTCCTCTTATTGAAGTGAAATGGTTTGAGCGTGGACAGGAAATTCGTGATCGATTTGCCAAGGCCATTACTACACATATAATGGATTTAGGACTTCCAGAAGTAGAGGTTGTATTTACGGTTTTCACAGAATCAGCGTATTATATTAACGGGAAGCATTGTGCAAGTTAGAGCTATTTGAAAGATTTTTGTAACATTTATAAGGAGTAGAACCACATTGCCATCAAGCTAAGAAACGCAAATATCTAAAAACAAAAAAAACGAACTCAATTCTCATAGACAACTAACTGTGAAAAGATAAATTTTTTGTTTTTGGGGACATCAAAATTTTAGCTTGATGGATATGTATGGTGACCCCTAATGGCTGCTATATCAATACCCAAATGATCAACCAGAGACATGAATTGTAATATGCCAACTGCCCAAAGAATTGGAGTAATATTGCTGGCCATGTCCCTAATTACATTTCCAAACTCTGTAAAAAGTTTTTTATCTACTTTTTAGCTTCATCACTCATTTCAGTGATATGAGTCCAATATTTCATTGTAATGGGATTGTATTCTACCCTAACTGTGACATTCTTTTGAGCATCTGTATTTACATATCCTTCAATCGTTAGGGCATGAATCGCATTTGATGGTCTATTTTCTTTTTTATAGGAACTCGTATGCATGTCAAAGGCTTTTTCAACAATTGTTAAATCGAAGTTATACTCATTTTTCATATACTGAATCGCTTTCAATTCAGAAATATTACGGATATTCATTTCTTCCTCTGGTGTAAGAGCCAACTGCTTTTCTAATTCTACGGCATGTTGGTTATCTTTAGATAGATTTAGAGCTCTTGTATTTTCTTCCGAATTATAATCTACCAGCCACTTTTTATCTTTGTAGTACGCTTCGACAGAGGATTTGCATGAAAATCCGCTCTTTCCTTCATTTTGTGCATCACAGCTAGCTAACTCAAAATGAATATTTATTTTGGAATATTCCGGACTTCCTGTACCTTCATTCGCTTGCATCCTACTTTCCTTTGTCACATATGTAATCTTTATAGGACCATTAGTTTTTTCAACCTCATGTTTTACTTTTTCTTCAATACGTTGTTCCTGGACCTGTTTCGCGAAAATGTAGTTCTCCTCATAAAAATGATACATTGCTAAAGGAACAAATAAAGCAATCCCTAAAACGATACAAGAAAGTGCATAATAAGCCAACATTCGCTCTGTAGTATATATACGGAAACAGGCAAGCACAACACGAATATATACTAAAGGCAAAGCGATATAAAAAATAGGTACTGAAAAGTAAAATGTAAAGGCTGTAATTAGAAAAATCCCCCCGAGTAACTCGATATATCGCGGAATACCTATACTGTATGCTGCTAAAATCAAAAACCAAATGTAACTTGTTGATACAAGAAAAGCAATTCTATAATACTTCTTACTTTTTATGTTTTTCTCTTCCATTTCCCCACCATCTTTGCAAAACTAAAACTCTACTATCGCTTACAACTTAAAATAAACGCTTACTTACATTAGGCTTCTTAAATGAATGTAAGTAATACAAGAACCAAACTTGATTCGTACAATCCTTACGTTATTTGAATTATGAGTTAGATTTAGATCTCGACATGATTCCTCTTTTAGTAATAACATAATTCTCTGGTAAGCAATTTATGCCTGGATGATTTTTGCAACGTGAAAAAAGCTCTTTTAAATCTCGTTGAAAATCACTACGTGGACGCTTTGGTTCTGCAATTCCCCATTTATCCATGCACTCTAGAATCAAAGATTGAGTCTCCGGGTATATCCTTGCAGTTTCAAGAAGACAGCCAACTGCCACTGAGCGGATAGGTTCCTCGTATGTTTTCTTAAGTTTACCTACACAGCTTGTAGTCATATGCCAAAGCCATACGTGGTAAGTTTGATTACTATCAGGGATAGGTGTATTAAAGAATCCCCTGCGAATGCATGCCCATAAAGCTAGTATACTATTATTAGTGAGAGTAGATGATTCGTGGTTATTAACATTTATGACAAGTGAACTTATATGATTGGATATATTAATGCCTCTTTCAGCCAATCTCCTCCATATACTACAAATGAACTCATTTGTCGGTATATCTTGTCTATAATAATTCGATAACATCAGTTCTACTACTTCCGGTGGCAACGAAACGTTTAACGAAATTAATTCATCCAACATTACAGCTGCCCAGTACTGAACATATCGTTCAGAATTTAACTTATCTCGTTCCTTCTTGTCAATATACAATAATCGTGCGATTTTCGTAACGTATGGTTGTAGATCAGCGTCCCTACTCAGACTTTCATAAGCCACTTCTAACAAATCAGCAATTAATTCAGGATTGTTCATTTGAGTGTAAACACCCTTATCATGCTTGTCATGCTTGTAATGACATAAGCTCTCAATATAGCTAACTATACAATTTGTAGCTTTCGACGTTTCACCAGATGATAGTATAAAATCAGCAAGGCTACTCTTCATACTTTGGCGTTGTATAGATTCCCCAGAAACAAATTGCTGTAACTTATCCAAAATAATTTCATCTTTTAACATATCGAATACAGATCCCCCTTCACTAACCTTATCTCTAGCCTCTCCATCTCTACCCATTTTACCTTATTTTAGTAATTATTGATGGAACTTTTAAAACAATTTTAATAACCATCTATCTGATATACGATAGATGGTTATTATATTTTTAACTTTATACATTTATTATTTAACTATTAACAATCCTTTTTATATCCTCTACACTTACTGAAGTTGCTTCCGCTATGATTTCAACTGAAACACCTAAATTGAAAAAGTTTTGGATTAAATGAACTCTTTCTTGTTCTCTTGCTTTTTGATCAACCTCTAATAATTCTTGTAATAAATCTGTACTCATTGTAAACACTCCTCATGATTTTTTTAATAATAAAGAAAAGCTGATGGATAAATCCTCCACCAGCTTTTCTATTTCTTGCTATTCAATTAGAAGCTAATCGTCGCTGCTTCCTCTCCTGAACTAATCATTCGTTGTTCAATCTTTCCTAGCAGTTCCTTTATCTTACTTGAATAAAGTTTAACTGCTTTCGTAGATTGAGCATTCATAAGCTCTTCTGTCCATTCTGCTAAATCTTCCTTTTCTTGATCATCTAGATAATCAAAAACTTCCTTTCGAGACATGGGGCTCACCTCAACTCAACTCTTTGTATTTGGCCGTTACATAACCAAATCTCCTCATCTCTCTATTTCTATTTATACCAGATTACTCCTCTTTCATTCCTTATTCTTTTTTTCGAGTTCGGTCAATTTCTTTGAAATCGACTGAATCTCGTTGCTTTTGACTTGTTCCGTTGCCAAGCGATTGTGCAGCAAGAAGGCTTGCCCTGAAACCCCAGCAAGAATACTCACCTTAAGAATTCCCATCATTGTTTCAGGGTTAAACATTGCGACACCAACGAGTGAAGCAATACTGCCTACAAACATCTCTCCCAAGAAACCCGGGTGAAATGCAAGCTTGCTCTTACGAGGCAACAAAAACTTTTTGTTTGTGATGTAATGACTAGCCAACCCTGAGACCATACCAGCCACAACTGACACAATTACTGTAACCAACATAATATGCACCCCTTTTCGAAAAACTTTTGACATTGCAGCAGCAGTTTCTATTTAATAATTAGTTCCTATGACACAGCATCACCCCTTTCAGGCAAAAACAAATAACCTTCCAGGAAAATGAATTGTTTACACAATGAAATAAGGTAACATAAAGTTCCTTTTTGTGTAATTTCATTAACCCGAAAGGTTATAAGTAGTTATTGATATAAAAAAGAAAAAGAAAAAAATGCAACTAAATTATATCACAATGAGGTTTGTTTTATCTTTAAATTCAGAAAGTTTTTCTATTATTTAACTTTCTCAAGTTAACAAATCAAATTCTTTGATACCTTTATACTTTCTAATAATTCGAAAACCTGATTATTATTTACTTTTTTCAATCTCCTATCAATTATGCTGTAAAGTACAATACAATTTTAATGAATATAGAATGCCAGTATCTCAAATGCTACCTGTTTTTCCTCAACGTTTTCATAATTGTATAAATTTATTATTCTAGTTCCTGTCTCATGTATTAACCACAATACCTTACGCTTAAATAAGAAATAATACTATATATCAAAAAAATAAAAATCTTCTTGATATCCTATTAGCTTATTTCGTATTATATTTTCCATCTTTATTAATTCTGTATATTTTCCCAAATCTATTTCTGTCGGTGCAATACAGGTATTCCCGTCTAAATTTTTTCAAGAATTTGCAATGTCTTCAGTACTTCGTTAAAACTGCTTTTTTTTGTTTCTTTTCTCTCTTTCCATTCTTTATTTTCGCGATTATAAATAGACACATTCATCAATATACACTCCTTTTTTATCTTTTTTATTAAAATAAGGTTCTATGACGAATATTACAAGTTACCATCTTATTGTTACTATCTTCAATTACATGTTGTTCTTTTTGATACTGATCCCATTCAGCGGCTGTGATATATGAGATAACATCTCCTACATGAATATAAACCGTATCACCTACTCTAACACCTTCGAGTTCTGTATCGATTCTTAAATCGATATTTTCAATTCTAATTAATCGTTTGGTAATAAGTTTCCCTTTAGTAATTTTCCATCGATAAGCATTTAAAGTAACAGGATGTATTGTTTCTGAAAGTCTCAATAAATGATTCAAATTATCACTCCTTTTTTAAGCAAAATAAAAAAGCAACCTAAAAGGAGAAGACATAACACATTAAAAATGCGTACTCTTCAACCCGATAGGTTGCTTTAATTACAGAAAGAAAAAAGAAAAAAATTATATACTTATTATACCATATCAATAACCAAAAACAGCCAATTCATATATAAAATCAGTGTAGCCACTCTATAATTTTTATGAACATATAATTCTTAATCCCCAAAATAAAAAACCAATATTTTTATCTTTTCACTACAATACATGTAAATTTCATCTCCATTTTTTTGCTGAGAATCCAATGCTAATTAACCAATGATTTCAAAGCATTATCCACCAGACGCATTCCCTCTCTTCAGTTATTAAATTTAAGAAGTTTACTCATTATTCCAGAAAGAAAACATTAAGATTTTATGGTACAATAATTATTTGTTTCGTATATTAGAAAGGAGAAATTTATGAATTTAATTAAAATTAAGGTGACTGCATTATGCTTTGTATTATTTTTATCGGCATGTTCGCCAGCTCAAAATGACTATGATTTTAAGAACGATAAGGATGGCTATTTAGAAGCTGTCGCAGAAAAGGAATATTTAATTAATAAAGAGTTAGAGGAAGTTGAAGATACATCAATTTCTGTTGATGAAAGAAAAAAATATATTGACAAAGCAATTTCTATTATGAAAGAGGCAAAAAAGATCTCTGCACCATCTGAATATAAAACTGCAGATAAAGAATATGAAAAATATCTAGATTTATTTGCTAAGTTAGTAGATGAAGCAAAAGGAAACCTTAAAAATGTAACTGCTGTACATAAAAGCTTTAGTGAAAAGGATTTAGAAAAGTTGGTTAAGCAGTATGAAGCTTTTGAAAAATCCTTAGGTAGTGATGCAAAAGAAAGTCTAATCAAAAAACAGCGGGAACACAGACGTGTAACACAAGAGGAATATATCGATGTAGTTAGGGTAGAAATTAGGAAGTTTTATGATTGTTTTGGAGATGGAAAACTATCTGAAAGAAGTTCATATGAAATAAAAACGCTTGAAAAAAATGCTAGGGAACACTTATATAAAATATCAGGTACTGTTCCACCTAAGAAGTTTGATGATGCAGAGAAAAAATATAGAGAAGCAGAAAAAAAATTCCACGAACTCTTAGATTTACTATATTTTGACCCAGAGATGAAAGAAAGTAAAACAGCTGAAAAAGTTCCTGTTTTATTTGATGAGGGTATGAAATTGAATAATGAGTTTATGGATATGTTAATAAAAGATAAATAATAGAATAAACTCAATTAGGTATATAAATTTCTGCACAAATTAATTCATTATGAAGTGAAGTGTATGGACTTATAAATCCATACACTTCTACTATTCTACTCACTCTAAATTAACGTTTTTAATCTATTAACCTTCTTGCCCTAATAGAATTTCTTCTTCACAATCTGTACAACATCATAATATTTGATAACCGCCTACAATTTTAGTATCATAAAAATCTGATTTTCTTCCACAAAATGTACACTTATTCATTATTCATTCTCCTTTCAATATCCCGTTTGATACTCAAAATCAAATTACATATTTTAAATAATTATTCTTTAATACCCTTATTTGTTAGATTAAACAGCTTTCTTTGTTCCTCAGTTACAGGAAATGCCCTGCTGTATCCCTTTTTCGCATGAAATACCATATGATGATTTAAAATCAAATATTGATTAACAATAAAATTCAACATATTATTAACCGCCAAAGCCGAGTATTGATTTGTAATGCGCCTTTGTGGCTGCGATACTATTACTTGATCACACGAAATATCACTGGGTGCTATTGTACCCTCATCTGTTAAAACATCTGGATACAATTCAGCAACAGGTGCTAAAATTGTTTCACCTTTCACTCTTAGCCCTGTTACTGTTTGCCCTGTATAACCGCTCTCTTCTTGTTGTTTTATAATTTCCTCATTTGGATTTCCTTTTATTAAATCCACTGCATCATTCCTTGTAATCTTGTGTAAAATAGTATAATTTCCAACTATTTTAGGCCGCATATAATCAACAGCTGCCACTATAGATTCAGGTTGAAAGTTCTGATCCAATAGCTCTTTAACCAAGAATGAATCTTCACGTATAAACTTTAGAACTTTTGCTAAATCAATAGGTACCATTAAATTAGCCACATCTGATTCACGATTATTCATCTCTAACAAACAATTCTCAAATTCTTTGTAATTAAAGACGGGCACTTTTTTTATCATTTTCATAGTCGATATATCCACCCTTCTTAGAAAATAAAAAAGACAAGGAATTGATCCTCGTCTTTTTTATAACTGCCATTAATTTTTCTCTTCATATTCAATTACTATAACCAAAAGCGGTTGGCCTTGTTCACGTTCCATGAACCGGCTTGGTGTTATTTTTTTAACTATTTTTCCATGATTAGTACAATACTTCAAAAAACCATTCACTTCTACATCAATTCTTAATGCATCAGCAATAATAGTTCTAATTTGTACTAACATAATAAATTCCTCCTAATATTTTTTTATTTTAAATATGTAATTTCAGAAATTCGAAATCCATCTATTTCTGGTACATATTTAAATTCCAGAATTAAGTCGTTTTGTTTTACCAAAAACAATCCTTTTTTTACTTTTGTAACAGTTCTTGGTTCTTCATAATTAAATAGACTTGGTTTACTTTTATAAGTAACTTTGTAATTCTTATCTGTACTAAAATAGTCTGATGTAAATTCATCAGCTGATTCTGCAGTAGTTATATGATTTCCTAAAAACATTTCTAGTTCTTTTTTGTTTTGATAAATAGTTACGTGACCGTTCTTATCAATATCATCAAATATTAATTTGAATTGCCCACCTATGTCATTAATCACATTTTGTGATAATTCATCTTCAAGCAAATAATCGTATTGAATCTTTTTTTCAAATCTTCTACTTTGATTGAAGTTAAAGCATCTGTTTGAGGTTCATCCTTTATAAAGGTGTTATATAAAACAAACACCATAGCTAAAACGCCTAATACTAAAAATAATCTTTTAATCTTCATAAAATCTTGATCCTTTCACAATGTGATGTTCTCCAAAAAAACGCAAAAAAGCCCTTTTCGGAGTTATATTTAAAAAGAAAGTAAAAGTAAAAAACTCAAACTATCTTTGAAAATCGAAACCCCGAAAGGGCTATAGTAGTTATGGATATAAAAATTGAAATTAAAAAAAGGTATACTTAATTTTAACAAATTACACCTACAAAAACAACAATGTTCAGAATATTTAACCCATTAAATTTATGTTATGATGAATATAATAAACCCTCAGAATGGAGTTTGATTTATAATTGAAAAAACGTCTAATTTCTGTTTTTCCAATATTAATATTTATAATTGGCGTTACCTTACTTTTACTAAGACAGTTCGTTTTTTTTCCATATAAGGTTTCTGGAGTCTCTATGGAAAATACCTTATTTAATAATGACAAGGTTTTAATTAATCACCTCACCCATTCAATAGACGATCTGCAAAGATTTGATATAGTTGTTGTTAATCCCCACCTAGAAAACACTTCTAATAATAAAACAATTATAAAAAGAGTAATTGGTTTACCTGAAGATACAATAGAATATAAATCACAGCAGCTTTATATAAATGGACTTGTGGTAAAAGATCTATACGCAAAAGGTAATACAGCTGATTTTTCATTAAAAAGTATTTACGGTTTCGATAGGGTTCCGAATGATACAATTTTTGTATTAGGAGATAATCGCGAAGAAAGTTTAGACAGCAGATTTAAAGAAATAGGCTTTATAAATTTGAATAATATAGAAGGCAAGATAGTTCTACGCTATAAACCACTCAATAAATTTATGAAATTGTAATAGAATTAATTAAACATATAAAAAAGCTCCAACTGTAGGACAGTCGGAGCTTTTTACAATATAATTTTGATTAGTTAAGTTCGACTGATACAAAAACTGATAGATGAACCTTCTAAAATCTTATTTAGCTACATCATTAGAATTTAATGCAAGTAATCCATTACCCTGCTCTTTAGATGTTGTTTCTGCTGTTTTCTGTTCTGGCTTTTCTTTCTCAAGAACTACCACATTTACTGTTTCAGTTGAGCTGTTTCCTGCCTTATCAGTTGCCGTTACTTGAACTGATATTGTGCCTGGCTTACTTGTATCATATGCTCCTACTGTTACTACTGGATTTGAATCTTTATTATCTTTTACACTCGCTAAACTTCCTGGACTTAATTTATCTCCCACATGTACGGTTACAACTTGTTTCGCTGTTATTACTGGTGCTTCCGTATCCTTCTCCTCTTCCTTTTCTACTACTTTTACTGTTACCGTTACAGTTGAGCTGTTACCCGCATTATCAGTTGCCGTTACTTGAATTGATATTGTACCTGGTTTACTTGTATCGTACACTCCAACTGTTACTACTGGGTTTGAATCTTTATTATCTTTTACTTCTACTAAATCTTCTGCATTTAAGCTATCTCCTACATGTACAGTTACATCTTGTTTTGCTGTAATTACAGGTGCTTCTGTATCTTTTTCCTCTTCCTTTTCTACTACTTTAACGGTTACTGTTGTACTTGAGCTATTTCCTGATGCATCTGTTGCCGTTACTATTACTTGAATTTCCCCTGCTTTACTTGTGTCGTATGCTCCCACTGTTACCACTGGGTTTGGATCTTTATTATCTCTTACGTCTACCAAATCTCCTGTGTTTAAGCTATCTCCTACATGTACAGTTACACCTTGTTTCACTGTAATTACTGGTGCTTCCGTATCTTTTTCTTCTTCTTTTTCTACTACCTTAACGGTTACTGTTGTACTTGAGCTATTTCCTGATGCATCTGTTGCCGTTACTGTTACTTGAATTTCCCCTGCCTCACTTGTATCGTACGCCCCCACTGTTACCACTGGGTTTGGATCTTTATTATCTCTTACGTCTACCAAATCTCCTGCGTTTAAGCTATCTCCTACATATACAGTTACACCTTGTTTCACTGTAATTACTGGTGCTTCTGTATCCTTTTCTTCTTCTTTCTCGACTACGTTGACAGTTACTGTTGTACTTGAGCTATTTCCCGATGCATCTGTTGCCGTTACTGTTACTTGGATTTCTCCTACCTTACTTGTATCATACGCTCCCACTGTTACCTCTGGGTTTGGATCTTTATTATCTCTTACGTCTACCAAATCCCCTGTATTTAAGCTATCTCCTACATATACAGTTACACCTTGCTTCGCTGTTATTACTGGTGCCACTGTATCCTTTTCTGGTTTTGTTGTACCACCACCATCATTATCTCCACCTGTTGGTGGTTTTGTACCGCCTCCACCATCGTTACCATCTCCGCCTGTTGGTGGTTTTGTACCGCCTCCACCATCGTTATCATCTCCGCCTGTTGGTGGTTTTGTACCACCTCCATTATTACCTTCACCACCTGTTGGCGGTTTCACTTCCCCGCCACTAGTGTCACTAGAAGTAGGTGGCTTTTTATCATTATTAATTGGAGGTATTGAGTTATCTGCAATAGCCACACCATCATTAATATTTAGATCGCCACCAAATACAAAGTTCTTACTATCCTTATTATCCGAGACAGAAGGATTGTTTGTTGCTGATACTATTGAATTATTTAAATCAGAAAAACGATTACTTGATTTATCACCGTCAATAACTGAAGCTAGGTTTCGATCTGAATTTATAGCGGCGGTTGCAATTGAATCTGTTAAGTCATCAAATTTCTTTTTGGTTTTGTTATTTTCAATGATACCGGCTAAATTTTGATCAGAGCTACGTTTTGCATTATCAATGATTTCATCAAAATCATTAGTATTTAGATTTTCATTCGTTTCATTCTTACTTTCATCTTTCTTCTCATCTTTTTTCTTTTCTTTTTCACTATCCTTTTTCTTTTTAGATACTGATGCTGTTTTAGTGCTCTTTTTTTCAGAAGAAAACAGCGAGCAGCCTGTAACTACCCCAACACTTAAGGTAGTTACAGTAGTCGTAAGTAACACTTTCTTTAAAATTTTCGAATAATCTAAAGGCACAATCAATTCCTCCTCATTACCTAATCTGCACTTATAGTTGCTACAGAAGTAGCAGAACTATTAGGTGTAGAATTATTAATTTTTTCGAGTAAATCCTTATTTCCAACCTTTTGAGCAAATTTTTTAGCTTCCTCAGATTTATTTAATTTCAAATAACTATTAACAATAATTCCTTCTCTTCTGCCATCTAGTGGCACTTGATCTCTTAAATTGATAACTTCTTCATGTTTGTTATCTAATGCAGCAATTTCAAAATTAATTAGTGGATTTTTTGTTTTTAATTCTTTTACTTTTTTCAAATTATCTACAGCTATATAATATGAAACTACTGATTCTGCAAAATCTTGTTCTAAGTCAATTGCTTTTTGTGCTTTACCGCTTAATAGATACGTAAATAAAACTGCCTTTTTATCTTCTTTTCCTAACTTTTTATAATCGACTTTATCAAATTCCAAGGCAGCATCTTGATATTTTTGAACTGCAGATAATCTTAACCCATTTATTAAATTCGCATTAACTTCTAAACTATTTACATTATTTGCAGATGCAGCCTGTGAATTTTTCATATTGCTAAAGGCAAAACCTGCTACTACTAATAAAACAATTGATGCGATTCCTATAATAGCGTACTTTAATTTTTTCATATTATTTAAGATTCCTTTTTTATCGATTGCGACTTTCTCTTCTTGTTCAAATTTAGGTTCATTTGGTAGATTTCTTTCATTATTTAAATTAATTTCATCACTATAGGGCTCCCTTTTCACCACAGCTATTTTTTGTCTCTTTTGTGCTTCTTTTATTTTCTTTTCTTCCTCTAATCTTCTTTTTCTTACTTCTTCAAGTTTTTTCTCTTCTTCCTTCCGTCGTGCTTCTGCTTCTTTTCTTGCTTCTTCTTCGGCCCTTCTACGCGTTTCCGCTTCTGCTCGTTTTCTTGCTTCTTCTTCTGCCTTTTTACGTGCTTCCACTTCTTCACGTTTTCTTGCTTCTTCTTCTGCCTTTTTACGTGCTTCCACTTCTTCACGTTTTCTTGCTTCTTCTTCTGCCTTTCTACGTGCTTCCACTTCTTCACGTTTTCTTGCTTCTTCCTCTGCTTTTCTACGCGCTTCTGCTCCTGCTTGTTTTCTTGCTTCTTCTTCTGCCTTTCTACGTGCTTCTTCTTCACGTTCCCGTGCTTCTTCTATTTTTAAATCATTTTCAGAAGTGCCTGCCTGTTTTTGAATTGTAGTGATCCAAGCAAGAGCTGGGTTACTATTTGAAGGTTCATTTTTTGGTAAATTTACATTTACACTTTCTTCACGTTGGTTCCGCGGCTGTTCTGAATGCTCTTGTTGTATTTGCTCATTTATTGGATCTTTGTAGACATCCTCATATTGTTCTTCTTCCTCTGCTAGTAATCGCTCACGTCGTTCTTTTTCTTGTCTAATTCTTTCTTTAATTACGTTTCTTTTTCTATTATTTTGCATAAAACAACAACAGCCTCCTTTCTATCAGTACCTCATTAATGAGAGTAATTAAATTATTCATCCTTCATAATTAATCATTAGATATTTCCACAAAAAAACTAAGGAAAATTAGTGATAATATTATTTTTTAAGCATGATAAATTAAAAAAGGATAAATGGTCTGCACCCATTTATCCTTCTTTTTACTTTACATCTATTGAATTCATAGTACATGTTCTCCTCTTAATGCATCACTTTGTTTCAAATTTTAGATAAAAAAAGATACTACACACTTACTGCATTGAATATTCAGGGATATATGAGTTTATATTTTTACACCATATTAAGTTCATCCATAACTTTCAACTTTTCATGTAGTAGATTAAAAATTTCATCTTTATAGTCACATTTCTTCAATTTTTTAATTGCTTCTTCCTTTATTTGTGACACTCTTTCAGTTGTTATCATAAGTGCTTTTGCAATTTCTTTATGCAAATACACTTTACCATCTAAAAGACCAAAACATAGATTTAGTACCATCTTTTGTTTTGGGTTTAATACTTCATCAAATATTAACCATATCTCGTAATTTAAGTCTTCAATTACCATCTCATTTATTGAAGGAATTGCTGATTTATCATCATGGGATGAATTTGATATACCTATATCTTCATTTATTGTATCTATATCCAAAGTCATAGTAGTAGCTCGCTTATAATATACGTTGTGCCTAATGACTATTTCGCTAGTTACATCTAACTCTTTTACAACTTCCTCCACCGAAGGGGGTCTGTTGTACATTTGTAAATATTTATCTTCTAATTCGACATATTTTAAATTAAATTGATTCACATAGTTAGGTATTTTAAAAGGTCCCGACCTTTTTTTACATATAATTCCTAACATCCTTTTTTGTATCCACCAAAAAGCGTATGTGGAAAAGCAATAGCCTAAAGCTGGATTAAAATCTTCCATTGCCCGTAACATTCCCTCATTTCCTTCTTGAACCAGATCATCAAACTCTATATCAGGGTGCTTATTTTTGTACTTTCTTGCAATAGATAATACTAACCCTACATTCACATGAAACAAATAATCACGTAGATCCTTTTCACCATGTTTGTACCGCTGAAATAAATTTAAACTTTCTTGTTTTGAAAGTACCTGATAATTTCCTATTTCCTTAATTTCAAAAGTGTTACCTTCTGGATAAGCCATTGGCTTAATACTTCTTGCAGTAGAACCTTGTGTTATAGTTTTATTTAATGACTCATGGCGATTCAAGCTGCTATATGATTGATTCATACTTATTCCTCCCTTCTCATTTTTAACGAATTGTTTCTAAAAACATCTTTGTCTCCTTTTGTACGTTACTAATCAACTTACAGTTCCTTGCGCATGTATTGGCAACTTCTTTATGTGCTTTCGTTTTTCTCAATTCTATATAAATATCGCATCCTTTGCAGATGCTACTAATACCTTCCATTATTTCTAATTGTCTTCTTCTTTCATATAAAAACTGCTCTTTTGTTTTCTTCTCGCTTACTCGTCTCCCCATTTGTTTCACCTCGTATACATAAATAGTATTATTTAGTACTTAAAAACTACTATCGGTATTACATAGATACGAAACTTCTCCTTCAAAACTCTTCCAAATTTCTCCTGTATGTATATGATATAGGATTATAACAAAATGTAAAATAAATTATTCTAAAAATTTCAAAAATTACCAGGATATTAAAATATCCATCATTTCCTTATGATTAAACTAATTATATATACAATTTAAACCCTGATGACTATCAAGAATATGTATAAAACAATGGATGTATTGTATTCTTCTATACAATACATCCTTCGATTTTATAAAACCCACTCATTCTAGTTATGGTATAGAAAAGTACTGAATCATTTCTACCCCTTATTGATATATATCTTAATTCACTTCAATTAAAATAGCGTTTATCTCACTTTCTCTATTGCTGGAATATAATCGTTTAACAGTAAATCATCTAGACCCTTTCCAAGATTAATATCCCAACTTGCATAATTAATACTTATCCCTTCTTGATAAAGCACTTGCGCACATTCTAATAACGACCGCTGAACATCTGAATTTGTAATCATATCCATATCTAAAGCGAACGTCGCCTGTCTAACTCCCATTTTTTTCAATGGTTCAATTAATATTCTCCATACTTTAACCCCTGGTATTGATACAACTGTGGTACCATACAATACTTTTTCCTCATTTGTTAGAAGCTCGTCTAAATTTTCTGCAGCAATATCAGACTTTAGAGCGCCTTCTGAAATCCATACATTATCCTTTTTTATTAGTTCTCCACGTTCCAAACTTTTCAACTCTCGACTAGGTACTGCTACATGTATTGGCAATGGGTTCCCAGCTCCTGTTCCATGGAATTTCCCACCTGAACTGATCCAAATATATTTACTTTCTAACTTTAATTGTACTTCACCTAATTTTTCACCTTCATAATTAGTTTCATACCATTCTTTAACATCGATTTTACCTTTAAATATAGACTCTATCTTCCCATTGATTTTATAGGTCACCTCTATAACATTGGGTTGCTCAATAACTTCTGCCTTAAAGCTTGGTTTATGATTTTTTACAACTGTCATATATTCAGGATTATCAATTCTACATTGAAAACCGCATATCTGATTATATATATTTCTCTGCGGTATTAATAAAGAATCTCTCCTTCCTGCAAACGTAAAATATCTTCCATCCTTTGTTTCTTTTGCATAAAATCCTGGAATTCCAACAATATAGCTTGTTTTCCCTCCTACTTTTTTTATTAGCTCTTTCGTAGTATCCCAAGGTTTAATAGGAAAACTTTTGTAATTTCTAACATTTATTACTTCACTTGTAACCCTATGTTTCGATCCCATTAACATTTTAATATGTTCATCTCGCATGTCTAAAAATTCTAGGAATAAAGTATAAATAATATCAAGGTTGTAATCATTTTTCTTCCTATGTTCCTTAATCATCTGATTTTGAGAAAAGTCATATCCCCTTTTTTGATCTTCAGCTATTATATGTAAATAGCCTGCTTCCCCCAATACTGTTTCAGATGAAATTCGTCCACATATTATTTTAGTTTCAGCATCATTAACCATGCACCATCCTTGCTTACCACATATAGGGCACGTTGTTCTATAATATTCAAACCACCTCTCATTACTCCCCTTATTCATGCTTCTCACTGGCCTTAATATTCTACTTGCTGCTAACTTTTCAATTGACATCACATATCTCCTTTCCCCTTGAGCAAATAAAAAAGCCCTTTGGAATACGGAGGTTAAATACCACACAAACGTGTAATTTAATCCGTAACCCGAAGGGCTTCATGTAATCACTAGAAATTAAAAAAATTAACAAGTTATAATAAGAATATACTAAAAATTCTTTATTTAATCTAGAGGTTAATTATAATATTATTAAACTCCCACTATAATTATACATGGGCATCTTACTGCTTAACCCCTTTTGGACCTTTTGAAGCGAGAACTTCTTCGGAATTAAATACTATTTTAGCAATCTATATTTACTAAGCTATAAGGAGCCTCCTTATTAACCGTCCACTAATGTTTTTCTGCTAACTTTTTTTGGTACAGTATACTCTCTACTAACCAATTAATTGTGCTATTAAGGGCACCGTTGTTAACCATAATCATTTTCTTGTAAACAAGCATCATAAGATTATATTTTGTTCAAATTTAATTAATCCTACTCAAAAACACTTTAGAATACGGACTATAAAACAGTCATATAATTATCAATCTCATGTTGATACCAACAGAAAATCAACACATCTCACCCGCATTTGACATTGACATATCAGCTGAGATTAACATGTCAAATGAAGCGCACCAACTTTATCGCTAGTATCCACCGGTTAACATTAACATAACATTAACAAGCAGCTACTTATCAAAAACGTTTGTACCTATCTAAACTTCAAAATCTATATTAGATGAAGATTAATCCACTCCAACTGATTGTACGGAAATAAGTTAATTAATAAACTACCTTTGCAAATGTTTAAATGCTAGTACGACATAAAAAAAGAAACACCATGAAACTATCAATCTCATGTCGATACCAATGAAAAGAGAAATGGTTTTCAATCTCTTATTTGTTATTAACATGTTAACTGAGATTAACATGTTAATTGATTATTTTCTTTTGTTATCAATATCATTTTGAATAAGATTGACATAACATTGACAATAAGATTTCAAAAAAGAAGAATCGTTTATAGCTTTCAAGATTTCAAAATCTATATCGATTGAATTTTTTCTTCTTCGGCAGTTTTCTTGAAGTGAATCTAGTGATGATCTATCCTAGAAAATGTCTCGACACCATTAAAACATAGTTGAAAATTTAATTGGGATAATAAATGATGACAGCATTTTACCCTTTATTTATCATTGACATTTAGTCTAAAAACAACACATAGAAAGGAATACTATTTATATTGTTAATCTCATATCAACAATTTGCGTTTAACATTAATATGACATTAACAATTAAGTAGTTAAAATACACATAAATACAGATCTTAGGTCTTCGAGATTTGTATTAGTTATAAATTTATCTACCACAACAGATTTCTATCGAAAAACCAAAAAACACTTTAATAGAACTATAATTTTGGTTAGAAGCTAACAAGAAATCCATACAATTGATGGTTTCTTATTAGTGACATCAAAAAATAACAGTTTTCTTTTCATTTATCATTAACATGTAACTTGAGATTAACATGTTAAGCAATCGTATTCTTTTGTTATCGATATTATTCTAATTGATGTTGATAAGACATTAACAATAAGGTATCAAAAGCGAAAGCGTTTATGGATTTCGAGATTTCAAAATCTATATCGGTGGAAATTTTCTTCTGTGGAGGTTTACTCGAAGCAAATTTAGTGATGATCTATCCTAAAAGATGTTTTCACACTATCAAAACATAGTTAAAATTTAATCGCAATGACATATAGTCTAAAAGCAAAACGTAAAGAGACATGCTATTGAATTATTAATGTTATATCAAAAATTTGCATTTAACATTAATATGACATTGACAATTAAATAGTAGAAATGCACATAGAAGCAGATTTCGGGTTTTTAAAATCCACATTAGTTAAAAATTTTATCTACTACAACAGATTTCTATTAAAAAACAAAAAGGAAAACACCCTAAAAGAACTATAATTGTGGATAGACATTAACAAGAGATCCATACAATTGATCGTTTCTTATTAATAACACACGAAAATTAACAGTTTTCTCTTTTTTTATCATTGATATATAACTTGAGATTAACATGTTAATAGGGCTAGTTATTAATTAATGGTAGTTTCATATCAACTATTGTTGATTAATATTGACATAACATTAACAATTTCTGATTCTAAAGTTGAGAATATACATACAGATAGAGTTTTAGATTCTACATCTATTAAAGGACTTTTTTCTATAGTAAAATTCACTGCATTAACTGCGGAAGATATCATTCTTGAAAACATTTTAATAGTAATAAAAAATAATGAATCGCTTTTTATTACTTACGATTTAAAAATAGCAATTGTATAAATCAATTTTGATTATATAGAGATCACTTGTAAAGGGTGATACCCCTTAAAAAAGTAAGTTTATATTAAACCACATAAAAATACTTCAATAACCTATAATAGCCTTTACGTGCATTCTAAAGACCTACTGAAACCAATTAGCTATACAGTTCTTGGTTTTCTACTACCGGGTATCATAAATTATAATAAATATAGGCCTTTATTTACTATTAGTATGGACTTTTCTCTTTAGATTTATACATGCTTTTTAGCTTTTAAGTCTTTAAGTTTAATGCTATATCCTCATAATTTATTTACAAATCACTAATATTTTCTTATCATTAGTATATTGTAGACTAATTTGTTAATTTCATAGCAACAATAATCATTAATAACTAACGGATTATTAATAGGACATTAACAATAGTTAATTCAAAATCCTGATTTATCAACTTTATGTTAACAAGTGATACTTTATATATCAATGACACATTTCATGTGAATGTCAATTAATAAAGGTATTGAGGTTTATATCGTCGAAAGACACTTAACATGTTAATCTCACTTTATATGTTAATTACATTTTGCTATGGCCATTATATTTATATTTCAAGGAGGTATAACGATGATTGAACAAGATAACAAAAATACAAATGAACATATGGAGTCCAATAATACAAACTCTAGTCATGAAGATACTTTTGAAAAAGCTTGGCGAATAACAGAGTTTTCAAAACTAGTAGGCCGACATCATAACACTGTATACAATTGGTTCAATATCCTAGAGGAAAAGGGGTTACACGGAACATTAAGAACCAATAATACAAATGAAAAGCTATATAATACACTGGATTTAGACATAGCTTTATTTATCAAGCTAAAGAGGGATGAAAAGTGGTCGCTAGATGCAATTATTGAGCTTTTACCACATCAATTTGAACTAAGACCAGTTTCTCCAGAAAATCAAACCAGTGAAGTCTCAACCCAATTAAACATGCAGGAAGCTGCAGCGACTATTGAAAAAATAGTAGAGCAAAAGATTCAAATGCATTTACAAAACATTGAATTAGAGTATCAAGGAAAGTTTGAAGAGGCTATACGTGCAGTGCTACCTGAACCAGAAGACCCTGAAAAGTTAAAAGAGCGCCAAAGACAAGAAAGACTAGATAATATAATTATTCAACATAGAGCGCGTACAGAGTTAAGAAAACAAGCTGAAAACGAGTGGAATACACAGCCGGAAGAAACTCGTATAAAAAAAGTTGGTTGGTTTAAAAAAGAGGAAGATCTTGCGAGAAAACAACTTTTCATAGAAAACTATATTGATGAGAACATGATTGAATACATGAAAAATGTAATGAAAATAGAAAAATAAGCCTGGAATCTTCCAGGCTTATTTTTTATTTAGTTCCGAACATCTTATCTGGATCCATAAATGCCGCTAATTCTTCATCATTTTGCGCTTGTGATTCTTCATCTTTAACTGGTTCTAATTCAAAGTAATCACCAAAGTTAATATTGAAGTCATCATCCGAGTCTTGCGCTTCAATAGTATTAATTTGAGACTTTGTATATTGAATTTGACTTTGTTTTTCTTTAAATTCATTATATTCTTCAACTAATCCTTTAGATAAACGTGATGGTAGTGCATCTGTCTTATAGAAAGTATACACGCTGCCCATAAAGTCATTTTTACTCACTAAATAACCATTAAAAACAGTTCCATTGATTGGTAGTTTATTTGTCACTTCTACTTTTGCATCATCCATAAATGAATCATCAATGTTCTTCTGTTCATCTAAAATTGCTAACATACCAAAATGATGTACCTTCGATGCCTCTAAATCTCCATTTTCATTTGTCTTCATCAGGTCAATAGGGTGATGGAATGAACTTCCTTTCAATGATTCTGAGAACATATCTACAATTTCTTCACTGTTTTCAATTTGATTCATATTACGTGAAACCTTATTAATTACTAAACATCCTGTTCTTTCTAGTAAAATTCGTTTAAAGTCCTGAGAATCTAGAATTACTGATGTTCCTGAACCATTTGCAGCTGTGTTTAACTCATGAATAATATCTCCAATACGCTGATTTGCATAGTCTCGTGAGTTTCCAATGCCTTTTTTCTCATTCTCGTTTAATCCTTTAAACTCATCATAGAAATGTTGGTTATCTGCAAATACAACAAATGCAACGCCTTTGGCTGGATCATTAGCTAACTTCCAAATTTCTTGTGAGAATTTATTCACCTGTCTTAGTACATCCGGCCCATCTGCTCTAACTGGAAGTGTAACCACAATACCCATTTTAATAAAATCTTTACGCTCAATAGCATTATTGAAAGCAATTCTTGCATACTTTTGTTGATTTTTTATTAATTCTTCTCTAGGAATTTTCATTGCCATACTTTTAAGTTCTTCAGCAATTACAGGTTTATTATGAAAAGCGGAGAATTCTTCAATTGCTTGAATAATTGTAGATGTACCTGTACCACCACCTAAACCAGCAAAAAATAGTACTAATTCATCAGTTGGTCTAACACGTTCTGTTATAAATTCTTTTAGTTTATCTTTAGCTTCTTCATTAGATTCTAAGACCTTTACAGCACGCTCAGGATTCTTACCTAAACCACCTAATTTTAGTGAAACTTGGTTACTTTTCGGCACATTTTTCAGTTCAGCTAAATCCCCATCATTACTATTCAATGCTAGACAATTATAAACTGCTGTCCCGTCTGTATGCTTGTACTCAGCAAACTTATCTACCATTCTAGTTCCAGCTTGACCAAAACCAACCATAGTCATTTTCACAGCTACTTCGTTTTTCAGAAAGTTTTTTGCCATTATTTTATCTCTCCCTTATTCTCATTACTTTTTTTGCGTTTCCCTAATTCAACTAATACTTGTTGTCCCCTAATAGTTGAAATTAAAAACTTATACGGATGCATAATTTTTTCTGTTATTAATGACATTGAAGCTAAAGTAGCAACACTACCTTCTGCCGATCTTCTTGAAATGTTAGTTCTTTCAAGTTCTAATGAATAGGATTTACCCTTAGGTTTCTTTACTCTCCTATCAATAACAACACTTTCTACTATTTCATTTATTGAGATTCCTCTCATATACTTTGTCTCTTGGTATTGTTTGTTTACTTGTGACCCTATGTAATGAAATACATTGTAGAGTATTTCGTCTTCTTCAATAATGTCTGCAAACATTTCCACAACTTCTTCAGTGAATTTGTTTTGTTTATATTTTTCACTTAATACCTCGTTCAAGTTGTCCCCCCCTTAAAACGTTGGTTAATTATTCCTAAAAATATATTACATCATTGTAAGACGTATATCAAGTCATTATATATAAGTCTTATATTAAGTTGTTATATACAAGACTTATATAATATTTACAAAATGTAAAATCGAAGCAATGTTCTATATATCAATGTTAAATATATAAGACGTACATGAAAGTCGTTTATATAAGCAGTAAATAAAACATGTTAATATGAGGTTTCATATAACTAACAATAACTATTAAATTATAAATATGAGTGCAGTATTTATGTATATTTTTATCTAGAATTATAATTCCAATATATAATACTCCTAAAATAACCTACTATTATCATGGTTATTTCATTTATGCGTCTTATATATACGAACTATATATAAGACGCATAAATAAACACTTATTATTAAAGGATTTATATGCTTTTATATTAATTTCATGTCAATAGAATATTACCACGATTTATTACACGTCCTATTTAAAGGTCTTATATGAAAGACTTATCAATAAAACGTGTATATAGACCTATAAAAAAGAGTAATACTTCTTAAGTATTACTCTTTTAACTATATAGTTTTATATAAAACACTTAGTTTATTAAACAGATCTTTATGATCCTGCTTCTTTTTCAATAACTCATTTTTCTGTTGGTTGTCTACAGAAAGGAAAGGGGATGTCAATGTCATGTTATATTTCGTTATTTCTTTTATTAATTCCGTAGTTATTTTTGAGATTTGTAGAAATAACACATAAAATTGTGATTCATTTTCATTCATTTGTTTTTCTCTAAAATTAAGTTCTACAAACTTGTCAGTATAACTTGTCAATTTCATATCAATATAATCACTATAACTCACATGTAAAGCCATAAAGCGATTAAACTCTGATAAACTAATTAATTTCTTTGTTAAACATAGATGTACTAAATAAATCTTATATACAGCTTTAAATGAAATAACATATTTAGTTCCTTTTTTTATTAACTGGATGTATTCACCGTATCTGTTAATTAAATACCTTAATTTATTAGGTTTCAGTCTCAATAGTCTACTAACTTGTGAGATATTGTAGATTTTATAAGGATCTAGAGCAGCAAACTGTAATGGGATTATCTCATATTCGTTATTTAATGTGTTAGTTACCATGTTATAAAGAACGTCTGTTTCAAATTCACTTTGTATAATTGTTTTTATTAGCCCATATTCTGTGTTCAAATTCCGCATTTTTTCACCCCTTAAATCAGATTGTAACATGCAAAATATGAAATATACACAATTTTCATTTACTTTATTATGTTTATTTACTTATTTCTTTTATGATGTGATTTTTCCTTCTGATAAACAAATAACTCTACAGAATTAAATACAATTTTGTTTAATACTTAATATCATCTATGCAAAAGAATATTCACTGTACATTTTATTTATTTTTGTTACTCTACACATATATGACGAGATACATATGCCGAACCCTTTTTTCATTATTAGAGTTCGTCATATGTTCTTTTATCTATGTCGAAGTACAAATGACGAACTCTAATAGTAAATTCTCACTTGATATCATTGATTTTAATTACCCACACCTGATGAAATAATATGTGTTTTTAAACCGAGATTCTATAGGGGATAATGGGTTACTTTTTTGCAAATTTCCGTTAAAATATACACTAATCATTTTTATGTACTGAACTGCTTAATTTATCCAACATTAATTACTTTCATTTCATGACAATCGCAACCGATTTTATTCAGATTCCCGTACATTATTTCCATATCAAGGGAGTGTTTTAAATTGAAAAAATCATTTGATCATGCCGTTAAATATATCGTCGGAGAGAATGACCGTGGAGTTTATTTTAATCGTTCTGACATTTTTACAGTCTTATTTTTATATGAACAACGAACAGTATCTCAAATTCAATTACGAAAATTTTATGAATTGATAAGTGGGGGGCCTATAAGTCGAACTACGTTTTCATCCAAGTTAACTAAGTGGGCAAAAATGAAATTAATAAAAAAAGAAAATATAAGTGTGAGAAAAAAACGTGGCTTTACATTGGATTTCGTTTCTATAGCTTCAAAGGGAGCAGAAATATTATATCGTTTAAAATTAATTACTGACTGCAACACCTCGTTTGTTACCAAAAGGCAATATGAACACAATATAGCTATTACACAATTTGTGCTCAATTTACTTGAAGCAGAATCCCAAAATGAACATACCGGTGCAATTGTAGGTGGTAATGGCGATTATCTTTTTCCATTAAACTCAATTGTGAAGCAAAACTTACATTTACCCAACCTAATGTATTCCGATTCAAATGATGTTTACTTCTTATACGAAGATGAAGAGTATCGCGAAATGTTTCAGCCAGAACTTCAACCCGTTTCCTTCCAACCAGATTTACCTCAACTCGTTTATTCATTTCGTCCATCTAAAGAGTTTTATCCAGACGCAAAGGGAGACCCATTAATCATTCCTGATTGGGTTCTTACATGTAATGATTCTATTATCAATATTGAAGTTGATACAGGAACAGAAAACATTCCATTTCTAGAAAACAAACTTAAAAAATATTTTGATATCGCTGCTTCTAATCCGTCTAAACAGTTTTACGTTTTATTTTCAGTAATCGATGATTCCTATCACACAATTTCTACTTACAAAAAAAGAACTACACGTGTAACAAATTTAAAAAAGGCTTTCAGCAATATACCACGTTTAAGTGTAGTGAATAACCTAAATGTTTACGTGTGCAATATGGGTGGATCTGCACTTGTAATAAATAATATTCTTCAAGAAATTCGCGAAATTAATAGTTTAAACAAAAGTCATTTGCTCAAAAAAATTGCTGAACGTTTAAACATAAATTCTTCTTTCCCTTATTCGGTAGAGTGGATTTCTAATAAAAATAAAATTCAAGTGAAAGGGATTCAACATTCTAAACTACTTGAGCTAACAGATGACATTTTGGTATTACGAAAAAAAGCACCTGATGAAGAAAAAAAATCTTTAGATTACTTAGAAATATTATGTATATTAACAATACTTAAGGTAGGGGAGGTTAACACACACTTTAAATTACAGAAATTATCAGGATTGTTGGCCATGCAAAATCAACACCGAACACTCAACCCAATTAAGATTTTGGGGATATATGAAGCGGATGAATTAGAGCATGGGCAGCAAGCCATTTTTACTGATCTGTATCACAATTCCATAGCACCAGAGAATATATTATTGGCTACTTCTGCTGAATTGCTTAATTTCACCGCTGCTTTTTATTCGTTAAAAGAGAGGGTGAAACAAGAATTTGGAGAATGCAGTTCAAAAGAATGCTGAACTCAATAATGCACCAAGTAATGGGGAGGATCCAAAAACCGAAAAAAGCAAAAAAAATTCCTATATAGTGACAATCGACATTACAAAAAGCTGGAAATATCGTTTAGCAGCCCGCTCATCTTACTATGTTGTGACATTACTACTTCTGCTAGCTTGGTATTTTGCTTTTAGAGGAATTTATAAATACGCTTCTTTCTGGTTCATACAAATGGGGGCTCCATTACCTACTTTAAGTATCTTCGGTAATCCGTTTAAAACTAATTATTACATTGAAACCTTTTTTAGCTTTTGGATTTTAATTTATACTTGGAAACTATCAACCAAAGTTAAGACCTATCAGGAGATAAAGCGTCGATGGTTTATTTTCTCGATGATGTTAATTGGTATAGTTGCCCAGTACTTATGGGCGTTTAGTGTTCCATTAGCTAAGATATTTATTCCATTCTTACATTCGAAAGCTGGAGAGGTTTCACTAAATGACAAAGGATTAGAGGATACTATACTTTCAAATTTTAGTAATATCATGTACCTTGTATTTGCTATACCTGTAATTATTATTATTCTCGTACTCTTATGGCTCTTTAAGATTTTTTATGAACATAAAAAAGAGCTTATAGATGAATTCGGAAAATGGGAATACGTATTTAAAATACCTGGTTGGATGCTTTCCTTTTTGAATGATGATCGTCAACGGAAACTTGCTACTTCATTACACAGATTTTTCACTGAAAAAAATCCATCAAAATTGCCAGAACCCGATATCTTTCTTGGCCCTAACAGTGCTACACGGGAAATGGCAGTAATACAGGGCAAGTCTCTAACGCTTAATATAATGATCATCGGTAACATTGGTACAGGTAAATCAGCTGCACTAGGTTTGCCAATTGCCAATCAAATTCTTGACTATATGGCTTCCATGATTAATAATTTTAAAACTTTATATGCAAGAAAAGATTATCATTCAGAGGATGTAAAAGGAACGCAGGTTAATGGTCTTACAGTTATCGAGCCATCTAATGACTTCTGCGAAAAAGTATATAAATTGGTATTAGCACATAAGATTCCCGAAAGTGTTATTTTCTATTTAGACCCAACAAATCCTGATACCCCTTCAATAAATTTTGTACGTGGTCCAGTTGATAAAGTTGCTGAGATGTTATGTTCAGTATTAACGGGTCTCTCTGATAATGGAGCAGGAAATCCGTTCTTCGTTCAATCTGAGCGTTCCCATCTTAAACAACATATTTATTTGTTAAAACTCCATGATTCTAGTTTTGAAGCTAGGTTTGAGCATTTAATTGATATGTATAATGATGCTAATCTCGTGTTTGAGATGCATCTCAAATTAAAAGAACGACTTCCAAATGATATTGAATCCATTCCAGATAGGGATGAACGAAACCATTTCCGCATAATGAAACAAGTTGATGAATGGTTTAATTTAAATTATATTCCTGAAATTTCTGGTGGCCGTAGGGGAGGGGAAGTTGTTTATCATACTGAAGGGAAATACTATGGTCAACCCAAGATAATTGATAAACAAGAAACATTTGTTCGCGGTTTACGAAACACATTAAATGATATTTCTGCTCAACCTCTGCTCCGACGTGTTTTATGTGGTCCATCGGATTTTGATTTTGAGAAGCATTTGGAATTTGGAGGTATTCTGTTAGTCAATACAGCGAAAGGAGAACTTTCTGATTTATCTGATGTATTCGGTAAATTGTGTTTATATGCCGTACAGAACGCTGTTTTCCGTCGTAAGCCTAACGTATCTCCTTATCATCCGGTTTTAGTCGATGAGTTTGCGGATTACATTTATAAAGCATTTAAAAGTTTTCCTGCTCAATCACGTAAATATAAAGCACCTTTAATTGTTATTGCACAAACCATTAGTCAATTAGCAATTGAACATGGCCCAAGATTCATGGATATACTGTTAGGTACATTTCGTAATAAACTTGTTTATGGTGATGTTACAAATGAAGACGCTAAATTATTTAGTAAGCTAATGGGTACGAAAACAATTTATGAGGCACGTGAAGGTGATCAAGAAATTGATATGGTAACAGCAGAAACAAAAACACAAAGTACTCGTAGAACATCCTACTCTTATTCGAAAACAGAGGTACCAATTCTTTCTGAAAATGACATTTTAATTCAAAAAGCATTCCAGTGTGCTGCTAAAATTGTAAAAGATAATGCTCCTCAAGGAGGGATACAAGTAAATGCTAACTTTGTTCCTGCCTCTGAGTTTAAAACAGCTAAGATTCAAGTTGATGCAGAAGCAGCTGCTTATTGGTTAAAAATTCGTGAAGAGTCATTGAATACGGAAATTAAATATGATGATTATGTCACAGATACAGATGTTGATAGTGAAGAAACTGTAATTGAAGAATTAAGTACACCTAAAACAGCACCTACTGCAATAGAAGGTTGGTTACAAACGTTAAATCCTGATACTTACGATTTTTATAGTAATGAAGATGATACTGACAATGAAGGGGAGTTAACAAATAATCAGTCTGTTCAAGGTTACTCAAGGAATTCTGCTCCTAAGCTCGAAAAGGAGGACGCTACAGCATCAATTGCTACTTCTAATAAAACAGAACCCGAAAAAATTAATGAAGTAATCGATGTTCAAAAAGAAAATGTACCAGATACAAGTAAACATAGAGAACCTATTGAACTTAACAACAAAACATCAGTTATTACTGAAACTCCAATAGAAGTGCCAAGGGCGAAGCATACACCACAATATAGAGAACCTGCTTACACATCAACTGTTACCCATAATCAGCAGGAGCAGGAAATTCAACGAACTGCAGAAATCAATGGTAAAAATACAACATCTAACTTAACAATGCAATGGTTACAACAAATGGCTGCCACTGTTCCTCAAGAAGAAGAAAATACATTACCTTTAGATGAAATGGAAGGTGGCTCTCGTCTTCGCAATCGTAAAGTAGCAGAAGTAACTCCAGAAAGTGCGGCAATTAAGGATAAACTCAGTCAATATATCGAAGGTGACATTGATCATAATTGATGCACTAAGCATATAACGAATATTTATAACGGTAAAAAGGTGTGGGTTGTATACTCATACCTTTTTATTATTTCATATTCCACTTTCCGCAAGAAGACCATTTCTTTATGCTAAAATTTAATTGAGTTTGTGTAGAAACAGAAAATGGATTAAATATTAAGGGTTGGAGGAATGACATTGGAAATAGCCAAATTAAATTTGCCCATTGATAGTATGCACTTTTTACTTAAGCATCAAATTAAAGGAAATGAATTCGAATGTCTCAATGTAGAATTTTACACCTATTCAAATGGTTTTCTTTTAGATGTAGTGGAATGGACAAAACAAAATGATTTTTCTTTATCAATATTGGATAAAGAATATACAGAAGCGTTTTTAGCGAGTTTAGAGAAGTTTAAACCATACCTTGTTATTGGGAGTAATATAGATTCAGGTAATCTAATTACTATCTACCAGCCCACAGGCGAGATATATGAGCTAGAGCATGAAATTACAGAAAGAGTAGAAAGATATTTTGTTAATTCTTCTATAGAGAAAATGCATTCCTGCTTCAATTGCTTTAAAAAGTATTGGGTTCAGCTAATAGGGCAGGGGCACTACAACGATTATGATCTAATAAAGACTTTTCATGATTTGAAGAACAAATTAGTCGAGCTTGATAATAACATATTAATTAATGATGATAACTACAATAGACACTTTTGGAATTGTTTATATCACAACAAGTTAAACTTCTTTTTAAAGAAATCAAACAAAATATAGATTATTTCTAATGAGGGATACTTACATGAAATAAACTTTATATCAAAGTAAAAACAATTTTTTTTAGAAACAAAAGCAGATAATAGGAAATCTCCTTACTGGTTAAAACTTTCACTAAATAAAAAACAGTAAGGAGTGTTTTCTTAATCCCGCATTGCACCTGCTTCTCGGGAAGTCATTGCTCCTTGTCCTTCCCTTACATCATTTTGAATTTCTTGTTTCACTTTTTGCGCATCAGTTTCTGCAAAATTTGGTTTCATAATAGAACCAGACGTTTCTATATCTTTTTTATCCTGTTGCATACAAACCCTCCTGACTTTAATATTTGCAAATCTTATTATGTACAAAAGGACACATGGTATCCACCGAACAATCGAGCGCGTTTATGGATTAATACAGGCAGAATATGAACAAATTAAAAAGAAGCAGGTACCTCTCCATTTTTAAAAGGTATCTGCTTCTCTTTACATTGACTCTATAATCATTTGTCTTTCATACCACTTGTTTAGTTTTTCATTAACACTTTTTGAAATACGCTTCATTTTGTTATTACAGAATCTTGATAGCGTAGCAGGGGATAGACCTATTTCATCAGCTATTTCACGCATTGTTTTATTTTGATGCATATGCTGATACATAATTTTTTCTCGTATCATATCTTCTGATCCTTCAGGAGTTTGTTTTACAGTCTCTGCAATATAATGGTCCTCCGGATTCTCTTGCATACCTATTGCTTTTTTCTTTACCATACTATCTATATTATTCATCAATTCTTTTGGTGGTAAGATAATGATCCCTAATTTTGAATAGTAATTCTTAAACCAATTACGTTCTCCTATCTTTGTTTCATCCAATTCCTCTGCATACGCCCAATGTGAAATTACATTTTCTTTTTCTAAATCAATTAAAACATTTTCTAGTTGTTCACGAATTCGAGTTGGGCGACCCTTTGTGGTTGTAATACCCATTACAGATAGTAAACCTTTTTCTCCACCAATGGAGTATGGTCTTTTTAAAGTACTGTATTGTTGACGGATTCGCCACTGCCAGGATAAATAACGTATTAAACGTTTATGAAACTTGTGTCTATAGCTATTATACTCTAATGCTTTTTTCGATAATAAAGCAGTTGTGCTATTAGATCCATACAAATAGCCTGATAAAAAACTACCTGGTTTAATCTTACAGGATTCTATCCCCATATATTCATTAGTATTCTTATCTCTCCATAACACTACAGAGTCCAGTACGAATAACCTTTTGATTACTTCACGTTTCACTTCAAATTTTTCCCCAGTTTCAGCTTGATCGTTCAATACTACAACTTCATTATCATCATTCAAATAAATAAAGATGCTTGCTAACGCTGCAATACGTTGTGCTACTTTTATCTTATCTTCTGCACGATAATACTCTACACCGTTTGCTGATGCTTTTGGCATATTACATAATTCCAACACATTTTCATAACTAAAATCTATGAATTCATCTGGAGATTTAGCTTGATTTAACCATTGTATTGTAATGGTATCTAAACAGTCTGCTGTAAGATCATCCATATTACTAATTACTCCATCAACCAATATAGACCATCTTTCTGCTTCGTTTGTATTCACTAATCTCAAATCCTCATCCTTATGTGAAGATAGTTGTGCGACTCCGCTTGAATTTTTTGTTTCTAATGGCAGTACCGGTTTTGCTACTGCTTCATCTTCCTCAAAATGATTTTTTGCTATTCCATCACGTAATTGATAGTACATTGCGTCATTGGTTACAGGATAGTAATCATCCGATATATCTTCTATATGCTCTGTTACCTGACTATCTTCAAAAATTGAAATTTGAGTTGGTTCAACTGCTTCAACTTTTTCTCCAAATTCTTGTTCAATGATCTTATCTAGTACATTTTGAATCTCAATTTTATATTTATTCAGATTGGCATAAATGTTTAACAACGATATTCCTTGCTCTTGTTTCTGACCTAACCAAGAAACAAGTGTCGAAAAGGAAGGGGACATATTAGCTGATGTTACTAATTTATCGTGATTCTCTTGTACTTCTTTATAATATTTATTCCATTTGGCCCATAACTGCTTATTTTCTTCATAAATTGGAGCAGCAAGTAGGAGGGCATCACTAAACAATGCTAACACTTTCTCCATATTTAAATACCTCCTAACAATATTAATTACAAATATAATTTGAATCTTAAAAATGTGAAACGTCATAGCTATATGATGGCTATATAACCTTTAAGTTGAAATATTATCAGAATAATCAGCACATTTGTTGATTTTTACTCGTTCTATTGTGGATCATTTAAATTCTCTTTACTTGTCTTTAATTATATAAAACTGCTTCTATTTGTAAAATCATTACTTTACAATACAATTTCAATTTTTAAAAGTGTTTAATGCTCAAATTCAGTTACTGTTACATTTTTAACATCTATATTTTTGATTCAAAAAGTTGTAAACCCGAGTGGTAAATATGTTGATGTAAGTCCTTGAATATCGTATTCTTCAGTTTTCCATTCCCTAAATCTTCTTCATCAACAATAATAGTTTTTGGGGCGACTCGATTTGTTAGCTTGATAATTATGGGGCTTTCCTCTAAAAGGACCAAAGCAAACAATAAAAGCGCTTGCATAATTAAAAATCCGAGTTATAATACTTGTATACAAGTATACTTGATTAACATGAGGTGAATTTATGGCGAAATCAATGGAATTTCTTTATCCTGAAAAATGGCTTTCAAAAGCCTCTACAGGTGATCGTGTTGCGAGCGAACTGAGAATGCGCATTATTGCAGGGGAGATTGAAAGCGGTACCATCCTGTCGGAAAATAAATTAGCTGCCGATTTTTCTGTAAGTCGGTCACCCGTTCGTGAAGCATTAAAAGTACTAGCTTCTGAAAATATTATTCGCTTAGAAAGAATGGGCGCAGTTGTCATTGGTTTAACCGAGAAAGAAATCGAAGAAATATATGATGTTCGTTTACTTATAGAAAAGTTTATCTTTGAGCGACTTGTAAAGATGGACACAAATGATTTAGTAAGAGAACTAAATAAAATAATGGAAATGATGAAAATCGCCATTAAATATCATGATTCTGATGAGTTTTCTTATCAAGATCTTTTATTCCATGAAACGATTATTCTAACCATTGAGCATTCCTACATCCTGATGATTTGGAATAATTTAAAGCCTGTTATGGAAAGCTTAATCCTTTTATCAATGCGTACTCGTTTCAAGGAAAAGTACGAAGACTTTGAACGGGTTATTAAAAATCATGAGCTTTATATAAAAGCAATCGAATCAAAAGATCGAGCCCTCATGATTGAGGCCTTACATCTAAACTTTGATGATGTTCAAGGGAAAGTTGAAGATTTCTGGATGTCACAACAAATGTTATCTAAAGGAGTAGAGCAAGGACATGAGTAGCTATATGTTAGGTATAGATATCGGTACAACAAGTACGAAAGCAGTTTTATTTACTGAAAAAGGCGAAGTCATCCAAACCGAGAATATTGGTTATCCACTTCGCACACCGGATATATCCACAGCGGAACAAGATCCAGAAGAGATTTTCCAAGCTGTTTTACAAGCAATATCAAATATAACGAAACAGCATTCAGATAAAAAACCATCGTTTATTTCATTTAGCAGTGCTATGCATAGTGTCATTGCTATGGATGAAAATGATCAGCCGCTGACACCTTGTATCACTTGGGCAGATAATCGTAGTGAGGCATGGGCACATAAAATCAAAGATGAACTGAATGGCCATGAAATTTATAGACGAACAGGAACACCTATTCACCCAATGTCACCATTAAGTAAAATTACATGGATTGTGAATGATCATCCGGAAATTGCTATTAGAACGAAAAAATATATTGGAATCAAAGAATATATCTTCAAACAATTCTTTGATCAATATGTTGTTGATCATTCCATCGCCTCGTGCATGGGTATGATGAACTTAAAAACACTAGATTGGGATGAGGAAGCTTTAAAAATTGCTGGTATAACACCAGATCAATTATCTGAACTCGTACCAACCACCCAAATATTTAGCAACTGCAATCCAGATTTAGCCCAAAAGATTGGTATCGATTCACAAACACCGTTTGTCATTGGTGCCAGTGATGGGGTGCTTTCTAATCTAGGTGTGAATGCAATTCGAAAAGGTGAGATTGCTGTCACAATTGGAACCAGTGGTGCTATTCGGACCATCATTGATAAACCACAAACAGATAAAAAAGGAAGAATATTTTGTTATGCCTTAACGGAAAAGCATTGGGTAATTGGTGGACCGGTAAACAATGGAGGGATGGTCCTTCGCTGGATTCGTGATGAACTTGCTTCATCAGAAGTAGAAACTGCGAAAAGACTAGGAATTGATCCATACGATGTATTAACTAAAATAGCTGAACGCGTGAGGCCTGGTGCAGACGGATTATTATTCCATCCATACCTCGCAGGGGAACGTGCACCATTATGGAATCCAGATGTACGTGGCTCCTTCTTCGGTTTAACGATGTCACATAAGAAGGAACATATGATACGTGCAGCTTTAGAAGGCGTTATATATAATTTATACACTGTATTTTTAGCATTAACCGAATGCATGGATGGTCCTGTAACTCGTATTCAAGCAACAGGCGGCTTCGCAAGGTCTGACGTTTGGCGACAGATGATGTCTGATATTTTCGCATCTGAAGTCGTTGTTCCAAAGAGCTACGAAAGCTCTTGTCTAGGTGCATGTATATTAGGTCTCTATGCCACAGGAAAAATTGATTCTTTTGAAATCGTTTCCGAAATGGTTGGGAGTACCTACAAACATACACCGAAAGAAGAAGCAACAAAAGAATACAGACAATTACTGCCGATATTTATTAACCTATCAAGGGCGCTAGAAGATGATTATACACGAATTGCAAATTATCAAAGAAATTTAATAAAGTAAAATTTTCATGAGTAATTCCCCACGCCTCGCTTCTATCTAAATCTTGAGGTGGGGGGAATTACTTCCCGCGAATAGTGGGATAAATACAAATACAGCTAAGATTAGGGGGGAACTACGATGCCATTAGTCATTGTAGCAATTGGGATTTTAGCATTACTTTTACTGATTATGCGCTTTAAATTAAATACCTTTATTTCATTAATCATTGTATCGGTCGGGGTTGCTTTAGCACTTGGAATGCCACCAGAAAAGATTTTTAAAACCATTGAAGCGGGATTAGGCGGAACACTTGGTCATTTAGCACTCGTTTTTGGACTTGGTGCGATGTTAGGTAAGTTGCTTTCAGATTCTGGGGGCGCACAACGCATCGCCATGACACTTGTGAAGAAATTTGGTGAAAAGAACATTCAATGGGCTGTTGTGACTGCCTCATTTATTATCGGGATTGCATTATTTTTTGAAGTAGGATTAGTATTATTAATTCCAATTGTATTTGCGATTTCAAGAGAATTAAAAGTTTCTATCTTATATCTCGGTATTTCGATGGCAGCAGCTTTATCTGTAACACACGGATTTTTACCGCCACACCCAGGACCAACTGCTATCGCTGGTGAATTGCATGCAAACATCGGTGAAGTATTACTTTACGGTTTTATGATAGCGGTTCCAACGGTTGTGTTAGCTGGACCTGTATTTACTAAACTTGCAAAAAAACTAGTACCTGATGCGTTCACAAAAACCGGTAATATCAAATCTTTAGGTGAGCAGAAAGTATTTAAACTTGAAGAAACTCCTGGCTTTGGAATCAGTGTTTTTACCGCTTTACTGCCTGTTCTTTTAATGGCAGTCGCTACAATTATTACTTTGCTGCAAAAAACAATGGGATTCAAAGATAATAGTTTACTAGCAACGATCGAGTTTATTGGGAATGCGGATACTGCCATGTTGATATCCTTACTGGTTGCGATCTATACAATGGGTTTGGCAAGAAATATTCCAATCAAAAACGTGATGGAATCTTGTACAACAGCGATCTCTAATATTGGGATGATGCTTTTAATTATTGGTGGAGGCGGTGCTTTCAAACAAGTATTAATTGATGGCGGCGTTGGTAACTATGTAGCCGAATTATTCAAAGGAACTTCATTATCACCGATCTTGCTCGCATGGATTATCGCTGCCATCTTACGTATTTCATTGGGGTCTGCTACGGTTGCTGCATTAACAACTGTCGGTTTAGTGATTCCGATGTTAGGTCAATCTGATGTTAACCTTGCTTTAGTTGTCCTTGCAACAGGGGCTGGTAGTTTAATTGCTTCACACGTGAACGATGCTGGTTTCTGGATGTTCAAAGAGTACTTTGGTTTAAGCATGAAAGAAACATTCGCAACATGGACTTTACTTGAGACTATCGTTTCTGTTGCCGGATTAGGGTTTACTTTATTATTAAGTTTATTTGTATAGATCTTTCTAAACAGTAAAAGGGATACGGAAGCTGTTAAATGTGATTTTTCATAATTAACCGGTTATTTTTCATGATTGATTAATAAGGATGAAAATTTCTCTTTATTTTTTAGCTTGATAGTGATGTACCGTGTCCCTATAACCTTTTGCACGAATACTGGCGGAGCCTATTGAAATGAAAAAGATTGATTATTTG
Organism: Bacillus sp. EKM501B; assembly: GCF_011800505.1. Taxonomy (NCBI): domain Bacteria; kingdom Bacillati; phylum Bacillota; class Bacilli; order Caryophanales; family Bacillaceae; genus Bacillus; species Bacillus sp. EKM501B. The sequence continues at coordinate 57,843 of NZ_JAALFZ010000010.1, forward strand.
ATTAAAGTGTTATTTTAGGTATATATACTATAATACAGAGTAACATACATGGAAAGGAACGATGGAATATGGAAAAGTTACAAATTGGAGTTGTTGGTGTGGGCGTTATGGGAAAAAGCCTCGCACTTAACTTTGAGAGCAAAGGGTATTCTGTTGCCCTATATGATATTTCGAAGGAAAAAGTTGATGAAATTATTGAGGAAAACCGTGGTAAAAACTTAGTTGGTACTCATATAGTTGAAGAGTTTGTTAACTCACTTGAATCACCTAGAAAGATTTTATTAATGGTTAATGCAGGGGAAATTACAGATAAGGCGATTGATTCTCTAGTCCCTCACCTCGATAAAGGTGATATTTTAATTGACGGTGGTAATACATACTTTGTCGATACAATTCGCCGAAACAAACGTCTTGCCGAAGAAGGAATCAATTTCATCGGGGCAGGTGTGTCAGGCGGCGAAGAGGGTGCATTGAAGGGACCATCTATTATGCCAGGCGGACAGAAGGATGCATACGAAAAAGTAAAGGATATGCTTGAAAACATCTCTGCAAAAGTGAATAACGAGCCTTGCTGTTCTTATATCGGACCTAATGGGGCAGGCCACTATGTAAAGATGGTTCACAACGGTATTGAGTATGGAGATATGCAATTAATTTGTGAAGCATATTTCTTCTTGAAACAAACACTTGATTTGACGGCAGAAGAGTTCCATGAAATATTTGCTGAATGGAATAAAGGTGAACTGAACAGTTATCTAATTGAGATTACAGCCGATATCTTTAAGAAGAAAGATGAAGAAACTGGTAAGCCATTAGTGGATGTTATTCTTGATACTGCAGGACAAAAGGGTACAGGGAAATGGACAAGTCAAAGCGCACTTGATTTAGGTATCTCTCTTCCTATTATCACGGAATCTGTATTTGCACGTTGTATATCTGCTTTAAAAGAAGAGCGCGTGAACGCAAGCAAAGTTTTATCTGGCCCTAAAGATAAAACAGCGATTGGAGTTGAAAAAGCTGAATTAATTGAAGCAGTGCGCCAAGCTTTATATATGAGTAAAATTTGTTCTTATGCACAAGGATTCACGCAATTGAAGGCAGCTTCTGAGGAATATGATTGGAACCTTGATTTTGGCAGCATTTCTATGCTTTGGAGAGGCGGATGCATTATCCGTGCTGCCTTTTTACAGAACATTAAAGAGGCTTATGAGACAAACACTGACCTACCGAACCTTTTACTTGATCCATACTTTAAAGAAATTGTAGAGTCATATCAAGGCGGATTACGCCAAATTATCTCAATGGCGGTACAACAGGGCATTCCGATACCTGCATTTTCAGCAGCAATTTCTTATTATGACAGCTATCGTACTGCTAAACTACCTGCAAACTTGTTACAAGCGCAGCGCGATTATTTTGGAGCGCATACGTATAAACGAGTAGATAAAGAAGGTACATTCCATACAAAATGGATATAAAATAAGAAATGGACTAAGATTAAATTCTTAGTCCATTTTTTCATTCCACAATTCGTATGCTATAAGACTCCCACTGATGGAAGTACACTTTAAACGAATGTATGAATCAAAATGCGTTTATTTTTCCCATTTAGATGAAAACCACATAACCTTTAATTTGAAATGTTATCTGAATAATCCTCACAATTGTTGGTTTTCACACGTTTTATTGTGGATCATTTAAATTCCCTTTACTTGTCTTTAATTATATAAAACTGCTTCTTATTTGAAACTGCATAGCCTTATCATGGCTATTACTTCTTACTTGAAACTATATAGCCTTATCATGGCTATAAGCCCTTACTTGAAACTATATAGCCTTATCACGGCTATAAGCTCTTATTTGAAACTGTATAGCCTTATCGCGGCTATTACTTCTTACTTGAAACTATGTAGCCTTATCTTGGCTATTACTTCTTACTTGAAATTGTATAGCTTTATCGTGGCTATAAGCTCTTATTTGAAACTACATAGCCTTATCTTGGCTATTACTTCTTACTTGAAACTACATAGCCTTATCTTGGCTATTACTTCTTACTTGAAACTACATAGCCTTATCGCGGCTATTACTTCTTACTTGAAACTACATAGCCTTATCG
>NZ_JAALFZ010000010.1:60054-154761 GCF_011800505.1 Bacillus sp. EKM501B
GAAACTACATAGCCTTATCGCGGCTATTACTTCTTACTTGAAACTACATAGCCTTATCGCGGCTATTACTTCTTACTTGAAGCTATATAGCTTTATCAGGGCTATTACTTCTTACTTGAAACTGTATAGCTTTATCGTGGCTATTACTTCTTACTTGAAACTGTATAGCTTTATCGTGGCTATAAGCCCTTATTTGAAACTGCATAGCCTTATCGCGGCTATTACTTCTTACTTGAAATTGTATAGCTTTATCGTGGCTATAAGCTCTTATTTGAAACTGCATAGCCTTATCGCGGCTATTACTTCTTACTTTTAATAATTAATAGCTATATGATGGCTACAATTTCGTAATTTATGAAACGTTATAGCTATATGATGGCTACAAATTTGAAAAAATGAAACGAGAATATCTTGAAAATCATTTGACTAAAAATTTTTTTATTCTATGTAAATTAGTAATAAACGTTGATATAAAGCCATTTCATAAAATATGAAAGAAAATACGCAAAAATCATTATAGCTATATGATGGCTACAACTTTCACTTTAAAAATTCCAACAAAGCTATATACACCAACGGTTGCAGTACTTTTTAATAAAATATAATTTGTTTTAAAAACATGAAACGTTATAGCTATATGATGGCAGTAAACATGAAACGAACTGAAACGTTTATAGCGGTATGATGGCTACAACTTTTACTGCAAAAACCCCGACAAAGCTATACACACCAAGGGTTACAGCAGTTTCCAATAAAATATAACTTATTTTAAAAACATGAAACGTTATAGCTATATGATGGCTACAACTTTAAAACGAAATTAGCGTAAAACCCTATAAAATCAATGGTTTAGTAAGATTCACCCCACAACATACTACGTTTCATATTCAAAAAACTTCATAGCCCTATGGTGGCAACAAACTTTTTTTTATGAAACGTCAAACCCCTTGTCCCCCAAGGGATTTAGGCACGTTTCATTTTTTTATTTTTCCTCTTAAAGGGACAGATTTCACCAGTATTCGATTTGATATAATCAAAAATGAAATTCTATATCTAATTGTGGGGAAAACTGCAACTTAACATAAAAGGAGGTGAAAAAGATGGCAAAACCTTTCGTTATAAAGAACAAACGTAGTTTGAATGGTGAAACAACAACACCGGTAATTGTAACAATTAAATCATGGCAAAGATTAGTAGAAGCTTTAGAAGGTAAGTATTACAGTTTTAAAGATACTTATCTAGAAGACATTGTAAAGTCAATGTCTTATGAAGAACGAATTGCAGATGAAGAGGGATTTGTTGAACAAGCAAAGCCATCTTTTTCACTGAAAATGAAAAAGATTGTAGATAAAGTAAGTGGATTTGATAAAAATGAGGGCAGAAAACATAAGCTATATGGTATTACAAATGCTGATTTAGAAGTATTTCTATTTCTTCATAAAAAATGTAATACATATGGTGAGCTTTCGCATGTATCAATCCATATGCTTTGGGAAGATTATAAAAATTATAAAGAAGCATTTGCACATATTCACCACTCACAATTTTATGTAGCTTTGAAGAAGTTAAGTTTCCATAACATCATTACAATCGAAAATGAGTACAGTGGTAAATATAAAATCACCTTAACTGATTTCATGAATAAAGAAACGAATAAAGCAAATGCATATACATTTATTAGCCCGATAGTATTTACCAAAGAATTCTTTGAGTTATCCATTGCAGCTAAGAAACTATTCATGGATGTAGCAATGCAGCAGAAACGCGAAACTACCCTGAAACGTTCTTTATTCAAAGTTGATGAACAAGGAAACTCAACACACTTTGGTGGTATGTATCGTTACTTACATAAGAAATACCCACATCAGATTCGTGCTGTACTTGAGGAATTAGAAACAAAACTTTCTGCTACTGGATCTCCTTTATTTAAAATTTGCAAGTTAGAAAAAGGGAAGCAGAATAAAAAGCAATACACAACACTGCATTTATCTGTACATCCTGATTTCTTATGTGCAAAAGAAGAAGGAGCAGAATACCGTGATCCATTTACACCACGAGATACATATAAGCGTAAAGCTAAATTCATAGAAAACTTGTTAGTTGAAATGAATATTTCTGAATTTGCAAAGGATATGAACCAATTCATTAACGTTTTAAAACACTCCTGTCATCGTCAAATTCGCCAAGTAGTTCGTGGCTTACGGGAAATGATTGATCGACAAGAAAGATATCCGAAAAAGCTTGTTTATACACTAAGTAAATTATTAAAGCAATCTTCTCAATATCGTGTATTAGATACAGCTGCTAAAACTGGTATTTATCCTTTAATTACACACAATGTACCTAAACATGAACAAGAAGAGGCCATTTTTAAATTTGGTACTCATTTTGCTATATACTCTTTACGCAATGTTCAAAAGCTATTCCGTAAAGCGCATGACCTACTTCATGCAAAATATGCTGTACCTGTAACTATAGATGCATATCATCGTAATTACATGCAGTATCAAGAGGAATCACTATTTAGAAAATATGCTTATGAGCAAGGAGTAAATATTAACGCATATACAGCATTAGAAATTGAAATTCGCGAACTATTAAAGTCTAGTGGGTATAAAGGAAATCAAATCCCTAGCGATATTCGTGAACTGTTCATTGAAAAAATTGATAAATTGCCGAAGGAAAAGATTCGTGTAATTGAGGTCCCTGAAGACTTTGAGTTAATTCCGTTTCTACAATCTTTAGAAGCATATTACCGTTCAACAAATGAAATACCACATACGGTTGATCAGCTGCTTCCAGCAATGCAATGATACAGCTCTCTATTTTTGAAAAAAGCAAAAGTGGAGGGCTATTCGTGTTGGAGATAACATGTGAAGAGTATTACTTCAAACAAAACAGAGAGTAAGTTTTCAATTTTAATGATCACGACTCTCTATTTTTTATGCAATTACATACATTGCACGTAAATCAAAATAAGATATTCACAATTTCTGTTTTTTAAAATCTGAATTTTCGATTCTTTTGTGTCATTTTATCTACAAAAAAGCATAAATAATTTTTGTAATTCTGTTGATATCTTAATAATTTTGACCTGATGTGTATAACATAAAGCCTTAAGTACTGTTCTTATCATGTTTTATCTCTAAATCTACTTAAAATCAGAAAAACTTCTGTTAGTTATGTTTAAAAAGTGGATTCTGTTCCTAACTTTGACCTATTTGTTAATAAATTGTGTGTAGTTTTTAAGAAATGTGGAAAGCTTGTTCATAAATCAGCAAAATTTGCATTTATTATTTATTCATTTACTCGCATCAAATTAACGATGATTATATGTAGTTTTTATATACCTACTTTACGATATTTTGTAGTTTTTAATCATCATCCAGCTCATTAAGTTCATTCCCAGTATTTACTTTTTATGATTTTTTACGGCTAGAGTAATGATGAACCCTTAGCACAGCAATGTTTTAAGACGATTTTTTCTCTGTATAAAAGTTTTATCTTTTTTCTTTATATATATTAAAGATATATATTATATTAGGTTTTTATATTGTGTAATACTTACTATAGAGAATAGATCCTGTGTAAAACCAATTTCATTTCTTAATGGAATTGGTTTTTTTATGTACTTTAATAAACAGTATATTTAGTTTTAATCATTCTAAAAAATTTTTGATATAAAACACAATTTTTTTTATTTCTCTTAGATTTCCGAAAAAAGTAAATCATACTTAAAGTAGATAGTTGATTAGTGGAAATTACAATGAACTTGGTAATCTCCTAACCATTTAAAAAGAGAGGTAAAGACATGGTAAAAAAGAAATCCCAGGAAAACGCGGAAAAAAAGAAATTTACATTCTTTAAAAAAGCAAAGAATAAAACAACTGAAATATTAGATATGCAACAAGAAAATTCAGAAGCACTTAAAGAAAAGAAGAAACGTAAAACAAGGGAGAAAGTTCCAGCGATAACAGGAAGAAAAGTAGGTAAGGTTACATTTTGGTGTGTGATGGGATTCGTATTTGCAGGAAGCTCCCTTTCATTTACCCAACTTGCCGGTCCTCCTAGAGCAGTAGCTGTTCAGGAAAAGAAGGAGGAGCCCGTAAAAATTAAAATGTCAGAAGCAGAATTAATTGCATATGCGAATAGTTTTGCTGCTAATTATTTTAATTGGAAAGTTGATATGAATGTAGCTGAAGAACGAAAAAAACGATTAGAGAAATTTCTAGTTGAAGGATCCGATGAGCAAGGTGGATTAAATAGAGATACTTTAAAAAACGCTTCTAGTAATTTAGTTAAATCGGAAGCAGTAGAGGTCCGACAAAAAGGAAATAAAGCAGAAGTTACATTGAAAATCATTCAGAAACTAGAACCTGTAAATAATCCTGCTCCTGGAACGACACAAGCTCCAGACACACCAAAAGAACCAAAAGAAGTAACAAGGTACTTCTCAATTCCAATTTTAATGGAGAAAGGGAAGATGGTAGTCCCTAACAATCCTACAATCGTTCATGGAGAGAGAGAAAAGGCACCTTATAAAGTAGCCACTTTCAAATCAGAAGGACGAGAAATTAATACAGATGCAGAAGTAAAAAAAGTAGAACAATTTTTACAATCTGTATTTAAAGTGTATACAGAAGGAACACCAGAAGAAATTGCTTACTACTTTGAAAAAAGTAATATAACAAATGGACTAAAAGGTATTATGACATTTAGCAAATTAGAAAACCTACGAATTTATGAAGATAAGGATAAAGGATACAGAGTCTTAGTTGATGCCAAGTTAAAAGACAATGATAGCAGCTTAGAGTACACATACACATATGATTTAAATCTTGTAAATAAAGATAACAAGTTTTCAATTAGCTCTATGAAGAAATTTGAAAGCACATTAGAGAAAGTGGAGGGTAAATAATTATGGAGCTTTTGGGATTAGATATGGTTGCTCAGCAATTACCTGCTATTACGGATGCCGCGGTTCTAGGAAACATTAATTTTGGGGTAAATATTAAAAACTGGTTAGTAGCTCAGTTAGGTCCAATCTTTTTAGTTTGTGCAATTGTTTCAGTATTTGTATTCTCACCAGACGTATTTAAAGACCTTGGAACAAAATTATATAACTTAGTTTTCAAATGATAACTATTAAAACTCTTCAACTACTCAACACTTACGTCCTTACGGACTGTTTGAAGTGGGAGATTCCTGCGAACACCGATGTAACCACCGGTTATCTTAGCAGGCTCTACCCGTAGTCCCTACGGTGAAAATATAAGTATCTTGTACGTTGACTCACCACACTACCTACTTTAGCTTGGTTTTCGCAACTTCAGCAAGCGTGGGGCGAAAGAACGTTGAAGATTTTGCGGTTGCAACGTTTTTCTGCAACCAACCTCATATCTTCAGTTTTCAAAGAGCAATCTGTACAAGTAATTGATAGCAAACATGTTGGCTTATGCCAACCGACATTCATCTCCCACCTAAAATTGGTGCTTCACATTTTTGAGGAAGGAGTCTTCTGTCGGAAAACGATAAATTTTTAAGGAGTTGGTATAAGTGACTCAGAAACCGACTCGTAAGGAAGTAAGGACTTATAACTCTATTTGGGATATTCCAAAGAGTTTATATGGGATAAGGGACATAACACTCCCTTTTCCAGTCCCTTACAGACAACTGGGAATCTTTGTTGGGACACTTTTAGTAATTATATTTTTAAATCAGTTTTTACCCTTAGGAGAGAATGTCTTTTTCAAATATTTGATATTACCTGGTGGTATAGCGTACTTCTTTGGAAATGTAGAATTAGATGGAAAAAGCCCACACAAATTTATGTATCGATTCTTTGTATTCACATTTGAAAGAAAAAAGTTGAGTCGTTATAAAGGTACAACTAGTAATATTGGAAGCTATCAATATAAGACAGTAGTTCGATTTAAGGATGATTCAATTAAGAAGAAGTAATTAATTAATCTATACAGAAGAATTAGTTTATTCTCATATTCTTCTCTAAGGAGGCACAAATGAATCAGGTTGAATTTCCAGTCAAATATTTTCATGATAATTTGATTTTTAACCAAGATGGTTCTTGCTGGGCGTATTATGAGGCATACGGGATTCCTTACGAATTTAAAGGAGACGATGATAAAAATACGTTGTTTATGCGACAACTCGGTTTATTTTGGAATTATGAAGAAGAAAAACATCTATTAATGATTCCTGTTTATCAGAATTTCAAAGAAAAAGCCGATGAGTTTAAAGAAACAGTAAGCGGTGAACTAAAAGAGCTTGCAATTGATCATACTGATGACGTTGTCCATGAGTTAGAAAGAAAGTTTGGTAAAAACGCTGTAGAATATCGTTATTTTATAGGTGTGAAATTAAAAGTAAGACACATACAAGAAGGACTTAAGGAAATGCTTTACACAGCATTCCATACCTTTAAAAACACTGCAGAACAGTTTGGATTACTTGGTGACACCAAAATACTAAAAACTGATTTGGAGATGTTTAAAAGGGAAGCTAGCGCCTTTAGAAACAAAATAAGAAAACATTTAGCCGTAAGAAGTTTAGAAACAAATGAAACACAATGGATTGTATTACGCAACTTCTATCGTACATTGGAAGCACCTGTTACAGCAGGATGGACGCCACCAGTAGTTGATGATGATTCTGCTATCTTTCCGAATCAAGAGAGTTTATTACGCTTAACAGAATCCGAAATAGACGTTAAAGGAAGACATATAGAAATGTCTCAAATCGGTTCTGATGGATTAGAGTATCCAGCATATATGAGTTTCTTATCTGCATCGAAGATTCCATACACAATGGAATTTCCAGACCAAGAGTGGATGTATACGATCCAAAATATAGATTTTCCAATCGAACTAAGTGTTCGTACAGAAAATATTAACCATCGTAAAGCTCTATCTAAACTTAATAAAAAGAAAAAAGATTTAGAAGATCAAGAAGCACATGCAAGGGAAAATGCACAAACTGTTGGGTTAAACGTGTATGAAGGTGTTCAAGAAGCTACTGAATTACAAGCCCTTATACAAAAGACACGTATGCCACTAGTTAAGACATCAGTATCTTTCTGTATATGTGCTGAAGATTTAGATACAATGCGCCGAAATACCAATTCACTTATTTCTATTTATAGAGAGATGATGATTGAGCTAGTTAGACCATATGGGGATCAGTTCCTGCTGTTTAATGAATTTATCCCTGGTGCTAGAAGATATGTAAATGATTATATACATTTTATGGAGCCCGGAGTTCTGGCAGCCGGTATGTTTGGTGCCACACAAGATTTAGGTGATAATATCGGATTTTATATAGGTACAACTGGTATTTTAAACAAAGCAGTTTATATGACACCTTCTCTCGCAGCGACAAATACCGTTGCAAATCAAAAAACGAGTGCACTTTCAGTTGCAGTAACAGGAAGTACTGGTTCTGGTAAATCATTTGGAACAAACTTAATTGTTTACCTAGCGGTACTGGGAGGAGCTCAAACACTGATAGTCGATCCAAAAGGTGAGAGGGGGAACTGGACAGAAGATTTACACGGCTTAGAAGGTAAGGTAAATGTAATTACACTAGGGACTGATAGACGAGATGAAGGGAAACTAGACCCATTTATCATTTATAAACATAGCCGAAAAGATGCAATTGAGTTAGCGATGACAATTCTTACTTTCATTACAGGTATTAAACCAGATAACTCGGAGAAATTCCCGCGCTTAGCTTCAGCCGTAGAATTCGTAGCAGGAATGGAAGAGCCGTGCTTAACAGCTGTATCTCAATACCTTGAAGATAGTGAGGATAAAGTGGATCAACAATTAGCTGCTCATATTCAAGCATTTGAGAATTTATCATTTGCACACTTAATCTTTGGTGATGGAACAAATAGAGATATTGAACTTGATACAGCAGTGAATATCATACAAATTCAGCATCTTGATATGCCGGATATTCAAAAAGATCCGAAAGATTATACCTTACAAGAAAATTTATCAGTTAGTATGCTGGACTATGTTTATGCTAAATGCATCGAACATAATGGAAAACACGATCTTGAATTTGATACATCAGATGAACGCTTTTGGGATAATAAAGAATACGGTTATATAGCCAAAGGAGATGTGTTTGAGATAGTTTCCTATGAAGAATCAGACGAGGTAATTTCACATCGTAAACTTGATGTAGAAGAAGCTATGAAGGTTGAAGGGCTTATTGACTAATAACCCCCTAATAAAGTAAGGAAAAGGCACCTTAGGGTGTCTTTTTTTCATTTCGACATGATACAACAAAATAGTTATGATTATATTTGTTATGATAGTTCAGGTGAATCTTACATTTTAAACGCTGGGGGATACATACTATGAACAAAAAACTATTAACAACACTTACTTGTTTAGCTTTATTCATGGGATTAGCAGCATGTTCATCTAACGAGACAGCAAGTACTTCCAAAGAATCTAAAGCTGAGCAAGAAGCACAAAAGGAAGCTGAGAAAGCGAAGAAAGCTGAACAAGAGACGGCTGAGAAGCAACGCAAACAGCAAGAAGAGGCTACAAAAAAGGAACAACCAACAACTACTTCTGGTAACACTATTAAAGGCTTAAAAGACGAACTATCCATTGGTATGCCATTTAAAGATTATCTTGCTAAAAAGAAATCATTAAATGTAGAGAATCCCTTCAGTATTTCACTCGGAAAAGGTAATGTAGGTAGTGTTCTTCAAGCTCAAGATGGAGTATTAGTTGTATGTATTGATGGAGAAAAGATATTCGATTTAAAAACATTTAAAAATGTTGAAGAAGCTAAAGAATACGAAAAGAGCTTAAAAGTAAAATAATAGATTCAATTCATATTTCTCAATCACCAATATAACTTAATATGGTAAAATGTTATTTGGATGAAAGTCCAAATACATATTATTAAAATTAAAGTGGTTCAAGTCGGAGGAAGGCACCTTAGGGTGTCTTTTTTTCTACCTATAAATGATTAATTGTTATATAATAATATTATTGTATTTTAGGAGGAACATAAATGAATAAAAAACTAATCATTGGAATTATCGCTGTACTAGTAGCTATCATTGCTTCCGTAGCTATTTTTAAAGATTCCAAATCAGAAGATATGAAACCTAAGTATTCACAAAAAGATATGGATAAACTTATCGATCAACACTTTAATGAACAGCAAGAATTAAAAACACAAATCAAAGAGTTGAAATCTAAAGTAGACTCCTATGAAAAAGAGCAAACTAGGTCACTTCAAAAAACTACACAGCCGAGTCAAGAAACACCTAAACCGCAAGAACAAGAACAGCCTAAAAAAGAAGACGTAAAGCCGGAGTCTCAACCGGAAAAGAAAGAAGTACCTAAACCAGAACAAACTACTGGAACATTAGCGAACCCAGTAAAGAACATCGACAAAACAGAAGCTATGAATAAGGTTAAAGAAAAAGCTAAGAAAGACTTCCCAGATGATTATTCTACTCAAAATTATGTTGCAAATAAACAATCCAAAGCATTTGACTATTTAAATAACATTGAAATTAAATCGCAAGAAGAATTAAATATTATAAATAAGGCACTACGTGATTTTCCTACTGATTTTTCAACAGCAAAATATGTATATGAAAAACAAATGAAAGCTAAAGGTGAGCAAGAGGCCCAGTAATAATTTAATAAAATAGATAATAAATATGGTAAAATAATATTTGGATGGGAGTCCAATACATATTATTAAAATTAAAGTGGTTCAAGTCGGAAGGCACCTTAGGGTGTCTTTTTTTATTACCATTCGACATAATATGACAATATACAGATTGACAGTTTGTTATGATAGTCTAGGAAATCTTACATTTTATACATCGGAGGATACATATTTTGAAAAATAAACTATTACTCGCACTAACAAGTTGCATTTTAATTATGGGATTGACAGCATGCTCATCTAACGAAACAGCAAGTAATTCTAATGACTCTAAAACTGAAGAAAAAGCACAAAAAGAAACAGAGAAAGCCCAGAAGTTGGAAGAAAAAACGAAGCAAGAAGAACAGCAACGTCAAGAAGCAGAAGTTCAAAAACAGGCAGAAGAGAAAGCAAAACAAGAAGCCGAAGCTCAAAGACAGGCGGAAGAGAAAGTACAGCAAGAACAAGCAAAAAGAGAAGAACAACAACGTCAAGAGCAGGAACAGGAACAAGCCCGTAAACAACAAGAAGCACAAGCGCAAAAGCAACGTGAAGTGAAGCAACAAAAGAAAGAAGAACCTGAACTTTGCGGTTCACCAGAAGTTGGAATAACATGTGAACATGTTCAAAAAGAATGGGAAAATGAGCAAAAGATTGAAAAAGAACTCAAAGAAAAAGAAGAACGTCAGGAACGAGAAAATTTGGAGTATGCAAAAAGGAAAGCACAATCATTTGAGGATAAAGAACGAGAAAAAATGAGTTGTGATGACGCAAAAAATGTTCTTGAACAATTAAAAAATGCCGAACAGAATCCGGCCACAAAAGAAAGTATTGTAAAGTACCAAGAAAAAGTTAATATGTGTAGCAAGTAATAAAATAATATTTGGATGGAAGTCCAATACATATTATTAAAATTAAAGTGGTTCAAGTCGGAAGGCACCTTTGGTTTTCTTTTTTTATAAAAAAGGACTCATAAAACGCCTTGAATTATTTAATTTAAATATTTATATTATATTAATACATTATAACTAAATATATTAATATAAAACACTAAAAATTTGTTATAATTAGTAAATAATTCTATTAATTAGATAGAGAGGATACAATATTATGGGTTATAAATTTCGTAGAATTATCCAGTTTTCCCCGGGTGTGAAAATTAACTTTACATACACAGGTATGGGAGGGAACTCTATTTCACCTGAATCAAGAACAACAACTTATGTACCTGGAACTGGAATCTCGTATACACCACGAATAGCTGAGTCAAACAACTATTATATACAACGAGGGTATCAAGGACCAAACACTTCCTATCCCACTATGGATGAACAAGATTACAATACGGTAAATGCATTTGAGCCAATAAAAGAAACCCAAACTTACCTTGTTACTGCTTTTCGTAAAAAGGATAATCAAGTAAACTCCGTAGGTAGAAAACTAATGAAACCACTTTCCATAATTACAGGCTTGTTTGCGGGCCTATTCTTAATTATGATGCTTATTATACCTGCTCTAATTATGGCATTCTTTTCTTTCCTATGCTATAAAAATATAAAAACACCATTTGCAGTTGTATGCCCAGAATGTGATGCTGAAAATCTATTCATTTTTGAAGAAGAGAAGATTGCTTGTCGTAAATGTGAGAGTACTCTTATAATCCAAAAATAAATGGTTCTCAAATTAACGTCTCTTTATTAGTCAAAACAATATAAATCTAATTATAAATATAAATAGATAAAAAGAGGGATAAGTGAATATCATTATTAACTTTGAAGCGTTTAATCCAACTATAAACGACTTAGCTATCAAACTTGCTATGGTACTATTTATACCGTTATTCTTAGCATTGATTGTCAAAGTGATACTTATGAAATTTATGAAAGAATCAATTGCTGGCAGATTAGCAAGTCTATCTTTGTTATTCTTTATGTACTATGTATTTAAATTTATTACAGCGTAAAAGGCACCTTTGGTTGTCTTTTTTCTGCATTAAAAATGCCTACCTATTTCCCTAGGTAGGCATTTTGTGACTTTGTATTTGCAAACGATGATATTATGACAAAACTCCTTAATCCCCAAACTCTCTGATCGTTCTTCTGCAATACGCTTAAAATGGTTCTATGTATACTAGTCTAAAGTACGAGCAGCTGCATAGAACGATCCAGAACCACCATTTCTGTGAGTAACTTTAAGCTTATATTTACCTTTTGGAAGAGTATTGTACGTATTTGTAAAACCCTTTCCTGCTGCTAACGATCCAGAACCAATAACATTACCTTTTGAGTCTTTTAAAGACCAGTCAAGTGTACCTTTAGTATTGTTTGTCATATGAACTCTCATATCTGCTTTTTTTACATGCTCAAACGATACTTCTCTTTCACCATTTATCAGACTGAAATCATCTTTAAGTATTTGGGTACGTTGGATAATTGGTGCTGAATTTTTAGTATTATCTACACCTTCTGTACTTGCTGATGCTGCTCCAATCCCTCCAGTTAATGCGATACCAGTTGCTAATGTTCCTACTACTAATTTCTTAAACATAATAAATCCTCCTTAAATGTATCACTTTTTAAACTTTTGTAAATATTTTGAATTTGCGGAAATATTTATTAATATTGGTAATACACTTTATCAAATGGAAAATAGAGGGGTTTGTGATGATATGTAATAATGCATGTTCATTCGGCAAAAGAATATGATAAACTCTAACCACCTGTTCTATTTTTTCAGTTATCTTGGAAACCTTACTTCTTATTTACCCAAATGGGAGGCGCTTTATGGCGTCTTTTTTTTATTTTTAAGAGGACCTGCTCAATTCATTCCTAAATACATAAGGTAATGTGAACCCATTAAATCACATGGAATGAACCCTATTTTTACCTTCTGATCTAAAGGAGGCACCATTGTTATGGGATATGGTGGTAGTTGCGGCGAAGGCTGCGGTTTCGCTGGAGGATTTGCTTTATTAGTTGTATTGTTTATTTTATTAATCATTATCGGATGCAGTTGTTTCTGCTAAAAACTATTGGAAAAGGCACCCTTATATGGGCGCCTTTTTGTAAATTAAAAACTTACCTATTTCCGTAGGCGGTCTAAATGTGATTTTGCACAATTGAGTTATAGCAAAATCATTTATATTGAAAGTAATTAAAATTAACTTAGTAATCCTAATACCCTAATAATCTCAATTGTTTTATTATCTTTTATTTTAAAATGTAGTCTTTTCCCTATGCGTTCACTAATTACAATATTTTCAGAGGCTAATTTACGTAAATGTTGTAGAATCAAATCTTCTGTAATTTTTGTTTGTTTACTTAAATCAGAAACTGACAACGATCCATATGTAATCAATTTACAAACAATTGATAATCGAGTAGAATTCCCTAATAACCCTAAAACTTTTATACTTTCGGTATAGAAACTAAAATCCATATGAAAAGCATGTAACAGATCTTCCAACCTCCTAAAATAAGATGAATATCAACCAAAATATCTTAACATAAAAATAGTAAAAAACACCCTAAAATATACCAATTGTTCATTGAGAAAAATGATACTTGAAAGGAAGTCCAATACATATTATTAAAATTAAAGTGGTTCGAGTCGAAGGGAGGCACCTTAGGGTGTCTTTTTTAGTATAATACTTCTAAACAAATAGAAAAGCCTCATTAGTAGAGGCTTTTCATGATATATTCTATTATTTTCTTCCCTCATATAAAGCGACATATTTTCCACAAGATAATTTTTTCCAACCTTTAAAATAAAAAGTAATCCCATCTTCCTTGTATACATTATTAAACTTGTCACCAGGTTGAACAAGATATTTAGTATATACACCATTATTATAAGATACATGCGAGCTATAACATTCGTCATATGGAATATATACGTTTGCTGATGCTGCACCAATTCCTCCTGTCAATACAATACCTGCTGCTAATGCTCCAACTACTAATTTCTTGAACATAATAAATCCCCCTTTAATAGTTCTTTATAACTTGCACCTTAAATATATCACTTTTTTCATTTTTGTAAATATTTTGAATTTGTAGAAATATTTATTTAAATTTTGTCAATATTGGTAATATACTTTATCAAATGGAAAATAGAGGGATTTGCGATGATATGTAATAATGCATGTTCATTCAGCAAAAAATCGTGATAAGATCTAAGCACCTGTTCTATTTTTTCAGTTATCTTAGAAACCTTACTTCTTATTTACCCAAATGGGAGGCGCTTTATAGCGTCTTTTTTTATTTTCAAAAGAACCTGCTCATTTAATCCATTAAAATACATGAGTGACTCCTTATTTTTCTCCTACTATTTAAAGGAGGAATTATTATGGGCTTTGGTGGTAGTTGTTGTGGTGGTTGTGGCTTTGCAGGAGGATTTGCTTTATTAGTGGTATTATTTATTTTATTAATTATTGTTGGAGCTTCTTGCTTCTGCTAAAAAACTATCGGAAAAGGCACTCTTATATGGGTGTCTTTTCTTTATGCATAAAAAAGCCTCATCTTCCTATAGAAAAGATAAGGCCTTTATATACTATTTATTATAAACACATTTTGCTTCTCCAAAAAGACCACCAGTGTCCCATTCGCCACCATAATGAGCACAATTCAAAGGTGTACGATTGTTTCGCATACTAGGATTTGAAGGTGGTTTATATCCATTATTTACAATACTACCAACAATAAATATTCCTCCAATTACAAATACCATAGTAACGATTGATAGTGTCTTCCCATTAGAACCAGTAACAATGTCATTTACAACTTCTTGTGCTTCTTGCAAAGGTTTACCTTTTAAAAATAATGAAAAAAATAGAGATTATAAATACGAAAAATAGAACAATTATAAAATTCAGAAAATATTTCTGGAAAGCTTAGTTTCTTAGCTAAAAGTAACAATAATTCAAGTAGAAGTATTATTTTTGAACTTTATAAATATTGAACAAGAGAGAGGAGATATTTTTATGGATTCAAAAACTTATGAAAAACTACAGGCACTACGTAGATATAAAGAGCCAATTCAAGCGGTATTGAGAACGGTTAAAAGACACGATAAAGACGATCCAGATACTGAATATGCTGAGTTTGCCCTTGAAAACGGTAAGATTATAGGTGTTTGTAAAAAAGAGAACTTCTCTGATTACTCTTTTAGAAGTATTACACAATTCACAGGTAATATTTTTAATGTAGTAATTACTCAAATGTCTGATGAACTAGATGTAAATAAAGTTCAGGTTTCAGTAAAAGAAGCAAGCAGAAGATCTGCGGATGCTTTAATGCGTGAGTTAATAGAATTGGAGCAAGATCAAAGACTGCAAGAGCCAACCTACGAAGCAGAGATAACTGGATACAACATGAATGCTCAGGTTCCTACTATATTTTTACGCATTAATGGTGCGGAATGCTTCATGAAATTACATGAACTAAACTATGGAAGAGTTTATAAAAATGCTGTGGATCGCTATGCGCCTATTGGTGAACGCATCCCAGTTAAGGTTCTACAATTTAGTCCGGAGCAACGACTAATTCATGTTTCTAGGAAAGCGGCAGTGGAAAATCCTTATCAGCTGTTATCTGAATTAGCTGAAGGGGACACAATTGTAGGGCGAGTTGTAAATGTTGATCCGCGTTTTGGAGTTTTTGTTGAATTGGACCAAGGCTGCACAATTAAAGGAATTGTCCCTAAAACAATCGAACAGCCAGTATTGGATGAAGTAGTAAGTATGAGAATTGTGAATGTGGATGTAGAAAAAGAGCGAGGGTCGGGGGTTATTTTTAAGTTTCCTTTTGGACGCAAAAAAGTTAACGACCCAACGGCGTTTTTATATAACTAATGAGTGCGCCGCAGGTTTCCGTACAAGAGAAAGGAAAGGCGGTTCAATATTGGCTTAATAGGGACCAATCTTTATCACTTTGGGATGACCCCTCTTTGCAGGGGGGACCAATTCTTCCAGATAAATTCAAACCACTCACAGATTTACGTAGTATTTATGACAGGATTAATTCAGGTTTTATAAATGAAAAAGATAATTTAATACTAAAGCTTATTTGGGATTCATTAGCGATTACTGAAGCACAAATCAAAAATTTTGTGGAATCTAAAATTAGTAGGTCACAGGTTTCAGAATCGTTGAAAAAACTGGTACTGTATGGGTTTGTTAGTCGATGGGAGATAAAATCGGGGTTATTTCCGGATCAGCCCAAAACCTCTGCTCCAATTACATTAAATACTGCTGGTCATTTGATGATGTGGGCTTATCATAACCGTAATACAAATTATTCTTTAAAGCCAGAACAGTGGTTAAAGCTTGGGGTGGCAGGTGTACAAAGATTTGTCACTATGAATCAGATAAAATATGAGTTTGCAGTAGGCCAACAATTATTAAAAAACTGGTGCTGGTATCCAAAGCTAAAAGGTACTGGTAATGGACATAATCCAATTGCTGTTGGAGAAATTCAAACTCCAATTGGAAATCAAAACTTCATATTTGAAAGGGTACAACAAGGTCAGCGATATGCACAACATTTAAAATCGCGATTGAAAATTTGGGAAGATCAAATTCAAAATGGACCAAATAATGTATTGAATTTCGAAAACACAAAGAGTTTACCAGGAATTTTTATATTATCTATATCTAATCTTGCTTTAGCAGAACATGTTAGAAAGGAGCTAATGTTAGACTTACAAAAGATTCCTATAATGCTTTTAATAGATGAATGTATTCACAGTGAGGGATTCGCAAAATCTTTTTATATCTCAACTCAAAACGGAATTCAGCAAGCACCATTACCATTTTTGAGATAACAAGAGCTGCTTCAGGTAAATATGCTGAAGCGGTTCTTTGTTGTTTTAACGATGAATCGATATTCACAACTCAATTTTTGTTTGCAATATATCTAATTTCATTTTTTATAGACTTCAATTAGAGTTGTTTTAATGAAAAAACAATGTGTTGAATAGATAATTAAATAAGGCTTTTCTATTCCTTTCTAGAATGAACAGTAATGTATAATTAAATGTCCCTAAATGTAACAAGGGGGCAGTAAAATTTGGTTTATATTCATTTTTTTAGCTATTTTAGTAGCTAGTTATGTTGTGGCCCAATATTTTATTATGGATGGATTTCAAACAGGACTTGTCAAAATGAAGCTTATGTTTGTATCTAAATTAATTGTTTTTTGGTATATAATGTTATTTATACATATTACAACTAGTATAGTAGCATTAGTAATCGGTCCGTTTACATTATCCACAAAATTTAGAGGAAAGAATATTAACCGTCATCGAATAGTTGGGAGAATCTATATGGTTGATATATTATTAGGCGGCGTTTCAGGACTGTACTTATCCTTTTACGCTATGGGGGATTGGTAGCAAAGCTTGGTCTCGGTTTGTTATCCGTATTTTGGCTAACATCAGCATATCAAGCATTAAATAGAGTTAAGAATAGGAAAATTCAAGACCATCGAAATTGGGTGATTAGAAATTATTCTTTAACCTTTGCGGCAGTTACATTAAGAATTTGGCTACCTTTGTTTGTATTGTTATTTGGATTACAGCAGTTTGAAGTTAGTTATACTGTTATTGCTTGGTTAGCATGGGTACCAAATTTAATTATTGCAGAATTATTTATAAGACAAAGACTTAATAAAGGAAAATACCTGGTAAATGAGGATGTACATTTATGATGCAAATCTGATTTAATGTTAAGGATTGAAATCCTCAGCAATTCAATGTTTTTTGTAATTTTTCCCGCCGAGATTATGGAGTAACCTACCTTGGCGCTAGCGAGAAAATAATTGAACGAATGAAGTACGTTATTCAAAAGATTACTTTACCTTTTAATATTTTTACAGTATTCAACCAGACCAGAGAACGTTTCTTATGTAAGGAAGGGATATGAGGGGTTATATGAAAAGAATGAAAAATGTATGGTTATTAGTGTTATGTTTCTTATGTTTGAGTGGGTGCAATTATGAAAATGAAGATCAGGTGAAAAAATATATAAAAGAAAAACATGGTTTCGATGTTGTTGTAACAGATTGGGGCGGGATACATGAAGGAAATATGGGACATACGTACCATACTGTTCAGGCAAAGGATAATAAAAATATTCAATTTCGAGTAGAGGTAAATGGTATCTTCTATTCCACAATACAAGGTGATGAATACGAATATGGGAAAAACACATACGAGGAATATAAGAAATTCAAACCCATTCTTGAAGAAATGAAAAAGTTAGGTTACGAGGAATCTGAAAATAAAAATGTTCTTCAATATATAGTAGATTATAACAATGCAGCAGAAAAACCAACAGATGAGTTGTTATTAACCTTAAAAATGAGTAAGGAAATCGATTATAGTCAATTTGAAACTATAGAATTAGATCGTTTACATGCATTATTCCAACTCATTCAAAAGAGTAATAGAAAGATAACAGAACTTGAAATTGAGGATCATAATGATAAATCGATTGGTCTTCCTTTCGAAGATGTGCAAAAGGGTATAACGAAAGAAGAACTTCTACTAACAATGAAAGACACAGTAAGCGGTTATTGGACATATTTAATTGAAACACAAACAAAAGTCGTTGAAAGATTAAAAGAAATTCAAAATGACCGCTTTGTAATTAAAGATATTACTTGTGCACATCCGAAGGAAGGGAAATGCCCAAAATATGAAGCTACGATAGTTTTTAATGACAGTTCTATGGAGTATAAAAATGATCCCGATGTAATGGAGGATTTGACAAAGGTGGTCACGATTCTTAAAGAAGAACTACATAACGAGAAATTTGATATATTTGTATCCAACAAAGATAGAACAAGCTATTCACTCTGGCTAACGTCAGAGAAAATTCAAAACAGTAGTAACATTTATGAACTTATAAAATAATTGTATATCAAAAATAATATGTAATAGGTTCTATTGATAACTTTGTTTTTTCGACGCAAAGTGTATGAATGGTTTTGCTGCTTTTTACAGAAAATGAAAGTTTGTATTGGTTTTTCAATAACTAACATAACCATCTAACTCTTAAACGATAGATGGTTATGTTAGTTCTAAATGCTATATTTTTAAATGAAAGTCGTATAATTTTAAAAAGTATAAAGTTATGAATTAAGTTGTATCAGTATGAAATATCTCTTTAGAATGAATCAACCAAAAGTTTATATTTTCTAGGAACATGAACAGAAAATGAACAAATTTTTTTATGAAAACTGTTCATGCAATCCTAAAGAAAGAGTTGATTCTAATCAATCTTTTTTTTAAAATCGATTCTTTTTTGTGAGTCATAGAATCTAATTTGGTAAGAGATTTTTGATTAAACTTTATTTTAAAGCAACGTTTAAAAGGAGTAAAAAATGAATACAATTAATAAAATCTTAAGTGATTTTGCAGATATAAATACAGATGAATACGTGAGGAATTATTATGAGCTTAGTATTATGTCAGAAAATAAAGAGGACAATATTTTTGTACTTGCCAAAAAGGCGACATATGCTACTAGTAATGACACATTAGAACTCATCCGCTTGAAAGAATGGAAAAAAGAATTCCTAATTTGCCAATATTCCAATGGAGAGTCTTCTTGGTTTGGGAAAATACCGTGCGGATATGATTTACATGGATTGACTCCGAAGAAATTTATAATAGAGCAGTTATTAAATGTATTCAAACAAGAACCAGATGAGGTTTATTGGATTAAATTAGATCCAGGAGGTTATTATGCATGCTGTTATGAAGAATATTTGTTTAAGACAAACACAGGAATTTATTTTTTTAGTATGCAAGTACACGATTAAATAATCAGGATTTGAAATGTAGTTTTATTAATAAAAAAGATTGATAACTTAATAATAAAGAAGAAGTCTCCATGTCCAAGGAATAAGAATTAAATGAAGAATACAGATAGTCCAGGTGAATTTTGTATTCTTCTTAATTCCTATTATCTTTTTGAAAATAAAGTTAAAAAACCAAGCACCTAAAATTGTAACAGATAACTCAAAAATCGTAATTATCCATTCTAGTATAGTATGTTCTACATCAGGAGAAGCACCAGCCATACTAAGAATAACTATAACTGGAAATGAGGGTATATAAACAAGTAAATAAGAAAAAAAGTAAAAAATATATTTTATCAATGTTTTTCCTTCCATAAGATCCACTCCTAATATAGAACTAATAGTTAAAGGCGAATTATCAAACTTAGTCAAAAGTTACACATGTTATATTTTAAGTATATAAAGTTAGTGCTTTTATACATAATTGGAGGTCCCTAAATAATGTTATTTTAGAGGTCTTCAGTGGTGAAATATCATATAATATCAAGAAGTGATAAGGAACTATAGCAAACAAATAGTCTGCATATATCAATCTAATTATAGTAAAAAAGGAAAATTATTAGAATCTTGACTTTTTTCTACATGCATATCAGAAGGAAATGAGGAATTATAGCTTAATCCTTTAAAATATATCCATATTATAAAGAAAAATAGAACTTGAATACAAACAGGAGTCTGAATATTCTGTTTAAAATAAATTGAATATGGTGATGATAATTTATATAATGTATGTAAGACTTTCTTTTTTCTTTTTTTAATCCATAAATACTACAACCCTTTCGGGGAAATGACTTTGTAAAGCAGCCTTGCTTACAAAAATTCATATACCCGAAAGGGTTTTTTGTGTTTAAAAACAATTAGGCTTATGCCGTTTATATAGATATTTCTATAAGGAAAGGATGAAGGGTGTTGTATATATTTGAAAAGGAATTTTATTATGCAGTTACTCTAAAGGGGTTGTAACACTTCCACTAACTTATTAAACAAATTTCATACTAAGTAGTAGGAGTAAAAATAATGTATGTTACTACTAAAACGAATGAACTAAATGGATTTGAGCGAATAGCTAAGATTTTAGAGGAAGTTGAGAGATCTGGTACTCATCAGCAGATGATAGAAGTTCTAGTAGAAGGTAAAACATATCAATCTGCCTTTTGCTTTGCACATGTTGTTGCGGATATAGGACAGTGTGTTTCCTTACTACTTTGCACAATAATTGGGGACATTGAGCGTACAGTTCAAAGTATAAAAGATGCGATTGATAATGGGATTTTCAATTTGAAGTTTGGTACTGAAGAAAAAACCTCAATAAGTTATTTAAATATTTCTAGGTGTTAAAGTTCAATTTCAATGAATATGAAATGAATTATTGTATTAGTGAAATGGTAAAAGAGTAGAAAATCTTGTTTCCGAAGGTGGATTATGGAAGCGTGTTAGAAGAGGGTAATAGTTTAACTGACTACATGCTTAAATATGCAGAAATTATAGTAGAGAAGGTTTTACATGAGGTGAAACCATCCTATAACCCTCTAATAGATTTGCCTTTAGAGCATTTTCTTTCATAAAGGGAGGAAATTATAATGATAGGTGAAACTTTTAAAAATTTATTATTAAATCTGGCTGGTTTAATAGTGGGGTTAAGTGCTATATATTTAATAATTAAATATAGCTTCAAATTAACAGTAGAAAAAGCTATACCTAATTTAATAGCCTATGCTAGCTTATATTTACCAGGAGTTATAACATTTAGCTTAGTTGGGTATTTTTCAAGCTCATGGATTTTTGGAATTGCAATGGGTGTTATAGTTGAGGCAATTCGTTTCTATGGATTAGGAAGAATACTAAATAAAATATCCTCTTCATTAAGAGCGATGAAAGTGAAAATTGCTATAGCAAAAGCAAATAAAATTGCAAATACTAAAAATAAACCTTTCGAGGTAATTGAAGTTGCTCAATTTAGCCTTGAAAAAGAGAGCATAGTACAAGAGCAACCAGCAGTAATTGAATTGAAAAAAGAACAGAGGGAGATTATAAAAACAGAAGGATCAGAAATAATTGACGATGCAGATGATGTAGAAGATTTAGATGAAATGGAAGGCTTAGAGCGTGTAGCGGTACTAGAGCACATAGAAATGGTCGCAGAAGCTAAAGAAGAAATATTAGTGGAAAATGATACTACAGTTAAACGTGAACGTAAGCAGGCAGAAAGTACACCTGATACACAGGAAATATATGAACAATTACAACTTGTTTTAGTTGGTGGGGATTTATAAAAAAATAATCAAGAAATTAGTTTGGATTAATATAAGAGCTATCATCATGTTTAATGATGATAGCTCTTTGTATTTAGAATTAAAAAGCCCGCTTTAAGATGAACTAGCTACTATCTTACTCTGTTTTAATAATGGCAAAATAAATATCATTGTACACTTGATGTACGCGAATAATAAACCTGTTAAAAAGTAATAACGTCATTTCAAAAAACTTTAGAAACGCATGGTAATAATTGGTGTAATCATTCTTTATCCTGTATGATAAAAATGGGAATATTCAATGTTTTAATAGACAATAATTGGCTTAATAGAAGTAGAAAAAATTATTAATAGGAACGAAAAGGATGACCAAAATGGGAATAAAAAGGAACCTATAGAATTTGCAATTTATATTTAATATATGAATTGTTTAACAGGAAAGGAGGTAGTGAAAAGCATTGAAAAAAAACAGTTGTAGTAAAGGGAATTACTGTTTTATATGGTTATAGATATGTATCACTACGTTGAAAATATTTTAACTTTTAAACAAAATAAACAACAAGGGGTAGATAAAATGGGGAAATA
This sequence comes from Bacillus sp. EKM501B, assembly GCF_011800505.1. NCBI lineage: Bacteria > Bacillati > Bacillota > Bacilli > Caryophanales > Bacillaceae > Bacillus > Bacillus sp. EKM501B. The sequence goes on from NZ_JAALFZ010000010.1 coordinate 82,460, forward strand.
TGTGAAAGACCAAAAGGTAGTTGCCTATACACTATTAGGATTAGAACCTTGTACAGTTGTAAGAGTTGGTTGGATTTTTATTACGGTAAGAGAAGAAGAAACGGGTCATCTATATTCTGTTAGAAAAAGTAAAATGACACCTATAGAGGAAGAGGAACACTATCTTGTAGAAGAAAGTATTGATGATGAAGGGTTATTCGGTATAGGTAGATTGTTTGCTAAAATAGAAGCAGAAGACATGGAAGTTGCAAAGAAATCATTTGAAGAGAATGAAGACTTCCCTAAATACGAAGATTTCCATAAACCATCAGAAGGGAAACTGTATGGTGGAGAGTACTATACTACAATCAAAACAGGTAAAGAGTTACTAGAACAATACTTTAATCGAGAAGAGCTAGAACGTAATGGTACTAATTAAATTAGATGTGTAAACGGTTAAAGGTCAAATTTTATTTATGTTAGGTATATAGACTAAGAAAATTTATATTCGTTTTTTGGGAGGACAAAATAATGGATTTGGTAAACAAATTTTTAAACGGTTTGAAAGAAGCCTTATCAACAGATGATCTCGAAGCACTAAATAAAGCATACGGTGCTACAAAAGGGGATATTGATATATTAAGAACGAAATATCCAAATTGTCCACAATCGTTAATCACTTTACTTGAAAATATCGATGGTACATATTGGCGGAAATATGGAGAAAACGAAGTCACGGTATGTATTTTAGGTTCAGATGTTGAAGGGTATCCATATTATTTGCTTTCTACACAGGAAATGATCGAAAGTTCAAAAGAAGGAGAAGACGTCTCCTATCTTTTAGAATACCAAGATGACGAGGATGCTGTTGACTCCAAGATAAATCCAGAAGGTCTTCTCCCTGGCACGTATATTCACTTTTCAGATTGTATGAACAACGGTGGAACATCAAAGCTGTATATTGATTTTAATCCTTCTGAAGAAGGGGTATGTGGTCAAATCATTCGTTTTTTACACGACCCCGATGAATATGAAGTGATTGCAAACAGCTTTGATGAGTATTTACAGAATCTTATTGATGGTAATTTTAATTTTCTAGACGGAGAAGAATCTCAATAATGTGTGAAGAATTTTACTCAAATATTGGAGGAGATTACGATGAATCAAGATCCAATTTTACAAAAAGTAATAAATGGGAAAATATGAGCCATGATTCTTCTTTCCGAACAGTATATGAAGCTCGAGAGAAATTACTTCTAGATGAACAAGCTAAGTTAGCGTATGCAGAACAAGAGGGCATGGAAAAAGGAATTGAGCAAGGTAATATGCTGATAATCCGAGGAATGCATGAAATTGGTGTACCACTTGAAACTATTGCAAAAGCAAGTAAGTTGAGTGTGGAGGAAATTGAACGTATCTTAAAGCTAAAATAAATATATATGAGTATACAAAGCCTATGTGTAGAAAAAATTAGTCGTTTATTATCATAGTAGGTTTAATGGGAAAGCATTGTTGAAGATTTTGGCAGTGCTTTTTCTTAATCAATTTTTGGATGTTTTTCATGCTGCTCACAATTATATAAAAAAGTCGAAAGAAGAACGTGAAATGTATTCACGATTAATAAATATGATGCAAATCTAATGTAATGTTGAGGACAGAATTCTTCAGTAATTCAATGTTTTTTTTATGATTCTTCCCGCTGAGAGTTTGTAGGAAGAAAATACTAAAATGTTTACTATAAAGCCTCAATATATGAGATTTTTTCTATGTGTAAAGTTACTTTTCAAAAAGAATAGCTAACTTAAGGAGCCTTTCTCATACTTGAACCGTCTTAATTTTAATAATATGTATTGGACTCTCATCCACATCTTATTTTCCCGTGTTATGTAATGTCGGTCAGTGAGAAAAAAAAGGTACTCTTTCGAGTACCTTTTTACTATTCTACTTTTAACTTAATTTCTTTACCCGTCATACCACCACTAGCTTTTAAGAAAATTCCTTCAGCATCTTTTGGTATATCAAATACAATTTTACCTGTTTGTGTTAGACCAGGATTCAATTGTTTTAAGAAGAAGTCAGTTTTTCCACCGTTAGCTAAGTCAAAAGATGTTTGACCTTGTGTTGAATATGTGAATTCGCGACCTTTACTATCTACTAATTTAAAGCTGTTAGCATCAACAGTGATAGCGTCTTTTTGATTATTAGTAAGTGTAACTTCTAAAATTTTAAATACACCTTGTGCTTGTTCTTTTGTATATTCATTGCCTACAGAATCTACTGTTTCCATAGATCCTACAGCGATTTTCACATCAGAAGATACCCCTTCTTTTGATACTGCTTTAGTGTCTGTTGAAGTTGTTTCTGTTGAATCACCGCCACCAGCAACCATAGCAATTATTCCGATTACAAATAAAACTATAATGCCTAGGCATCCAAACTTAAATATTTTTCCCACGTTTGTTCCTCCAATTATGTAAAATTTAAGATTGCAACAGTAATAATAACACATTATATATCTTTATATTGTCATATTATGTCGAAAGGAAATAAAAAGATAGTTTGGAAGTTTCAGATATCATTTCTGTCCTATGACCTATTTTTCCCCGTATTTCGTCTGTATCTCATATTCATAAAGGTAAATGCGCTATAGCCAAAAATTTTCATCTATTTTTGGTAATTGATTCATGTAAAATTTGTTTGTTGGTACATAACTTCATCTATTTTTTAAATATTGTATTATTAGGATGCCGAGGTGAAAATAATTATGTATATGGGTTTCGACAATCAGGAAGATTGACAAAGTATTGAGAATTACTGGACTGTCTGGCCAAATTTAAGAATTTAAACAAATGCATTATTAAAAAAGAACTCTTATGGAAAGATAAGAGTTCTTTAAAAAATGTTGTATTTGAAACCCGTGATGTTTCACAAAAATATTACGTATATGCAATATATAGAGTCAATGAAAATAATAAAGGTGCATATAATCTATATTTTAATTAGTTCAGCCCCTTGGAGGGCGCTCCAAGGGGCTAAGATTCGAGAATTTTTAAACTCTTGTTAATTTATATGAGAACTCCGTGAACTACTCGCCACTTAGCAAAGCTTGAAGGGGGAGCTTCTCAGTTCCACGACGAAAGTAACCTTTCGTCTCCCTGAGCGTTACTTCGGGGTGTTCCATCCCTAGATGTCCAACGCATGGATGCTCAGTTGGTACGGTTGATATTTTACGCAGGAACCGAATGGCTTGGTTTTCGCACTCTATTTTCTTCCTGCAACCTTCTATATCAAGTTATCAAAGAACTTCATATAGCAAGTTTATCAAAAGTTTTTGGCTATGCCAAACCGAAAGTCATCTCCCACCTATCGTAGGGCTACGCCCTTCACACGCTTGAGGAAGGAGAATTCTTTCGGGGAATACGTTAAAGAGTACCTATGCAATTTTAACACTCAACCATATATTTTTGAAACTATATATAGAGATTTATGTGTTAGTAGGTATCATGTTGCGTAACCATAATTGGTGAGCGAAGGTGAGGGGACAACAGAAGTACTGACTGGACCTACGGAGTATAAATGAGAAGATTCTTGGTTTTCTCCCAACCACCAAACATAAAGCGAATAGTTAAGAAAGATAGAAAGTTATATGATGCAGGTGCTTTTTTTAGTTATATAGAAATTATACATTAAACATACTTAAGGAGTCATTTAAGTATAAAGATAATTTATAATCATACAATGATATGGAAAGTCTTTTCGAACATGTTAGTTAATTCAAAGTATATGTATTATTTGGAACCTGTGCGAGGGTGCTTTTTTAATGCACATTATTATAAGGACAAGCATATTATGTAATAGGACGAGTTCTTCGTGTCCTATTCAATGCTCAGGAAAACCCCGATTCACATTGAGAGTACCGGTAGCGGGGGTGCTCTCTTTTTATTGAAAAATATATTTAAATGTATATAATATGATTATTCAATTTATTTTTCGATATAAGGGGTACAAATTCGATGCGACGTAAAGAGGATTTGTTAAAACAATGGAAGGTGGATCTGCAAGCTGTTCAAGAAGAAAAGAGAATGAAGAAGAAAGCTAAGAATAAAAAATATAGCATTCCTGGTAATACAGCGGGATTCATGAATGGAAAGAATACTTATCGTAAAGAGAATGGGGTATGGAAACAAAGAAGTAAATGAAGTGAAGGTAAATAAGTTTAGTTAAGTTTATAGCAAGTATTGTAGGCGCTTCCGTGATCTGGTTGGCGTCTTGTTTTTTGTTAAGGAAAAATAACAAAATCAAAGAATATAAGTACGGGATTAGAAGAAAAAATAATAGTCTTGTCGTTTGCTATAACCCATTAGGAAAAAGCGAATAACAAGACAATAGACAAGTAGTGAGAGGGAATTCCCATTCTCGATTGAAATTACATCGCAAAATCCAAATGCCGTATAAGAAATATTAAACTTATAAATGAAAAAAGAAACATGCTAGTGTCCCAAAAATATAAGTTTTTAAGGCTCTACCAGGATATGAATTGCAGGTACATCCCCGTATCGGTATAACGAGGAACACAATGTTCTTGGAACGGTGGACAGTAGTTGCCATGGAGAAGTCGGAGTGTTGGTTGTTAACAATGAAGTTCCTAAAGAGGATAATTATGCAAGATCATGAAATTGAAAGAGGTACTCGTATTGCTAAAGGCGACATAGCTTCGGTGGAAAAAGCTCATTTATAGAAAAAAAGAATGAGGAAAGTGGATTGGATTATTAGCTAAATCCAACCATAATCATTTCTTCATTTTTTATTTCAATTATAAATTTATATTCTTTATCCAATAACCAGAAATAAAAACTGACTGCATCAATATCAACTAGTGATTGGAATACTTTATCAAGATTTGTGCTTATTACAGGGATTTCATTATTATCCCATAATATAAAAATCTGTTCATCAAAATCTGGTTTGTTTTCTTTAATAAGGGAAATTAGTTGCTCTTTATTTAAAGCTATTAATTGATTGTCTATCTGTTCCCAATCTATTCTTCCAGAGACAGTTATAGGAAATGAATTTATTAAAGTATTTACAATCTGTTGGCTTTTATTTTGAGAGAAAATGAGAGTTTCTGCTCCGAGGGATTCAATACATTCATTAAACAAAGGGTTTGTATCATTGTTATTTTTGGTTTTCAGTGCCCGTAATTTTTGTTGCATTTTCCATCGTCTTGAGGATCTATCACTCATTTTTATCATTCCTTCTACAATTAATTAGGAGTCAGTATAGCATATAGAAACAGTTCTTTGGGAAGAAACTATTAGGCAATTGAAATCAGCCTCTACTTTCACCATATTTAGTTTAAGAATTAGATTGTTCAATTCTTTTGAAACATAACTATAATAATTCAATTTCAATATTGTAAGCAACTCAGTTATTATATAGAAATACAAATTCAATGACTTGAATTCAATGTTTTGTTACGCTATAGATAGCTTGATTTGTTTTAACTTAAACATATTAAGAGTACTTAATAATTTTTAGGAGGCTTTTTTGAATGAAGTTATGTAAGGCGAAAACCTGGTTACCATTATCTGCTGCAATGATTACAGTAGTAACAAATCCAGTAGGGACTGCGGCTTCAACGGTTTATACGGTTCAAAAGAATGATACCCTAGAAGCAATAAGTAAACAATATGAGGTTTCTGTACAATCACTTAAACAAGAAAGCAATAAAGCAAATGATCAAATTAATATTGGAGAACGTTTAACAATTCCGGTATCGTCAACTGCAAACAAATATGTTCAAAAAAATAATTCAACAGTTTCAACTAATACATATCAAGCAATTTACCAAGTGAAAAGCGGGGATACACTAAGTTCTATATCACAACAATATAAGGTTTCAATACAGTCAATAAAACAAAACAATAACGTAGATGAAAATCATATTTTTGTCGGGCAGCACTTAAAGATTGATACTGGTATTTCATTACAAGAAGTGGATTTAATGGCTCGATTAGTAAATGCAGAAGCAGGAGGAGAACCGCATGCAGGAAAGGTTGCAGTTGCAAAGGTAGTATTAAATCGTGCTAACGCAAATGGTTTTCCAAATACAATTACAGGTGTAATTTATGAACCCATTAAAAATGGTTATGCATTTACTCCTGTTACAGACGGTAGAATTAATCAGCCTGCTACACAGGAAGCAAGAATGGCAGTAGAAGAGGCTCTCACTTCAAAAGGAACAAATTCTGATTGGCTTTATTTCTACAATCCCAAAACCTCGACTGATAAATGGATTACAACACGTCAAACCGTTGCACAAATTGGAAACCATCTGTTTGCTAAATAAAATAATAGTACATTAATATGTTTCCAATGAGATAAGGAGAGGTTATTTTTGCGTGTAGTTCATTCACTATTAGCAATATTAGCAGTTATATTTTTAATTTGTGGTGTTATTATTCACGAGTATGTATTGGTGTTTTTGGTAGGGATTTGTTGCATGGTGATAGTAAGTTTTATAATTTCCAGTATACGTAATTGGAAAGAGAATAGAAAGCGTATTTCCATCTTGTATTTTACTTGTGTATTAATATTATTGCTATTAACAATATATCTTTTGTTTGTCACTTTTTATACACGTTCTTTTGAATTTTAGCACTTTTATATAATTTAACATGGCCCCAAAATCAAAAAGAATGATGAAATCCTTAAAAAATAATCAGCTCGATTTATCGAGCTGATTATTACATCCAGAAATCCTCAAAGTCTACGCGTCATTTTACTTTATGAAGATTATCCCATTATTGAACTACTCCCACTATTATCTCGTATAGACGAGGGAAATTAATAAGTAATGGGCTTAATCGAATTCTAACTTATTAGTAGGGTATCGCCATAATTATTGTGGTTAGAAGCCCTATCCCTTCATTCTTCCAATTGATATTTACGGAAATATCCAGACTATGGTTTGTTTGCTATACCATTTCGCTATCAAGCTAACAAAGAGATTAAAAATATTAAAGAGGATTTTTCTAAAAATGAAAGCGCTTTACAATTAAGAGGAATATGCAATTATGCATATCCTTTTTTTATTATGTTTTTATATGCAAAATCTTTTACATATGCATTATCGATTATATTCAAAATGTCACAGGCCTTGGCATCTCTGTAAAAACGTATCAAAATTTTACTTTAAGACACACGGTATATAAATTTTTGATTGGGCAAATTCCTCTTGTTTAGGAAGAGTAAAAACATCTACTATAAAAATTTTCACAACAGAGCCAGATAACGTGATAAAGTATTTATTGCTGTGCATGTAAATAAAAAAAAGCCTTACAAAATGATGTTTGTAATGGTTTATTTAGCTTATATGATTTTAGGAAATTAATAGCATTTTATGCCGTTATTATTAACCTAGTTACCAAGAAATAGAGGTGAATATAGAATGACTAAACCTTTTAAAAAAAATAGTCGTTATATGGTTGGGTTGGACAGTCTAAGAGGGCTAGCTATACTAGGTGTTATTTTGTATCATATTAATTTTAATTGGTTACCTGGAGGGTTTTTAGGGGTTACAGTATTTTTTGTACTTTCAGGTTATTTAATTACAGATATTCTAGCCATGGAGTGGAAGAGAAATAAGAGAATTGATTTGAAAAAATTCTGGCTTAGTAGAGCAAGAAGATTGCTTCCAGGAATGATTGTTATGCTCGTTATAACATTGGCATGGATTACGATTTTTCATAGCTCTTTACTTGAAAAAATGCGCGGAGATTCATTAGCGGCATTATTTTATGTTAGTAACTGGTGGTATATTTATCATAAATTATCTTACTTTGATAATTTTAATCAGATTTCTCCATTAAATCATTTTTGGTCGTTAGCAGTCGAGGAACAATTCTATGTTGTCTGGCCGTTTATTATTAGTTTAGGACTTTACTACATAAAAAAACAATCCCGTATGATTTTATTGATTTGTCTAGGAGCGTTTGCTTCAGCTTTAGCAATGGCAAATTTATATGAACCTGGAGTTGATCCGAGTAGAATATATTATGGTACAGATACGAGGGCCTTTTCTTTACTTATCGGAGCGGTACTTGCCTTAGTTTGGCCAAGCAATAGGCTTGCTAATAAAATTATCCCGAAGGCGCGTTTCATTCTTGATGTAGTGGGGGGCATAGCTCTTATTATAATTTTGGTTATGTTTTGGAAGACCAATCAATATGATCCATTTCTATACAAGGGAGGAATGGTTCTCTTATCAATTGCAACAGCATTGTTAGTGGCAAATCTAGCTCATCCAGCTAGTCGCATTGCTCAATTTTTGCGATTTAGGCCTTTACGTTGGGTAGGGGTAAGATCGTATGGCATATACCTCTGGCATTATCCAATTCTTACATTAACGACTCCAAAAGTAAGTGTAGGGGATTTTTCAATAATAAGAGCAATCTTTCAATTTCTTTTAATCATATTGATTGCGCAAATTTCATGGAAGTTTATCGAAAAACCAATCCGACAAGGTGCGCTTCGGAACATTCAGTTTAAGAACTTAAGACTTCAAAATGTCACTTTAGGTGTTAAGTTAGCTTTAGTTTGTTCATTATTCTTTTCGTCAATAGCAGTTTTAGGGTTATCAAATGCTAGTAAGGCTAAGGAGAATTCTCAACAAGATAAGGTGGAAACAGTACAAACAAAACCGGCGCCACATCCAGTTGCTGTTTGGGAAAATGCAGATCAAGAAACTCCACTAAATCAAGGGGAATCAAAAGAAGTAAATCCTGCAAAACCTAAAAATCCACTCACAGTTACTGCGATAGGCGATTCCGTTATGATTGATATTACTCCATATTTAAAAAATACTTTTCCTGATATTAGGATTGATGCGCAAATTGGTCGTCAGCTGTCAAAAGCGATTCCGGTAGTTGAACAGTTAAAAAATGAAGGGAATTTAGGAAACTATGTCATTATCGGATTAGGTACAAATGGAGCCTTTACTACTGAGCAACTTGTTTCATTAATAAAATTAATTGGAAACGAACGTAAAATAATATTTATTAATACGAGAGTGCCACGTCCGTGGGAATCAATTGTGAACGAGAGACTGAAAGTAACAGTACCTAAATATCCTAATGTAACTCTAGTTGATTGGTATGCAGCAAGTGCTGGAAAGAAAGACTACTTTGCACCTGATGGTGTGCATTTAACCAATATAGGTGCAGAAGCATACGCAGTACTTGTAGCTAAAGCGGTTAATCAATAATTAATTATATTTGATCAAATTCTTTTGCAAAGTTAGCTGAAATAAAAAAGATTTATATTTGGAGAAATACACTTTTGGCATTTAGCAATAATTCCTGTAATTCATAATACATTGAAAAGCGAAGTTTAGTTAAAGACTTCGCTTTTTTGTACGGGACATGAATGGTGTCGATGCCTTTTACTATACATACGGTATAACGAAAATGTTGAATTTCTGTAGTTTTGAAAAATAGGTTGTCACTTTACATGTTAATAAACCTGTTCTGCAGGGTTCTTTAACGGGCTACCTATATTTTTTCTTGAAATATAAGGATACCGTCAGTTATTAACAATAATAGCTAAAAAAACCATTTTCTTTCTTAATTCACATAATTTTCAAAAATAAATCCCGTGGATGTTAATATTTGTTATATAATATATTTGTCAAAGCATTACCCCTAAAGTTTCTACAGTCAATCTGTAAGATAGTTTGTTTGGCCCGTATATTCACCTTAAACTAAAAAGAACTTGTAGAGAGTCCTACAAGTTCTTTTTGTTTTAAGGGTTAAATGTGGATTTAAAATATAGTTGCAATTCTTTGAGGGGGAAAAGTAATGTTTATAGAAACAGAAAGGTTATTAATACGAAGATTTGAGTTCAAAGATTGGCAAGCTGTTCATGAGTATACATCAGATATTAATGTTATGAAATACATACCTGAAGGGGTTTTTACTGAAGAAGGTGCAAGAAACTTTGTGAATGAAAACATTGGTGAAAACGCTAAGAACTTTCCTGTAGTATTAATTGATAAAGGTATTCTGATTGGTCATATAGTTTTTCATAAATATTTTGGTGAGCATACATATGAGATTGGTTGGGTGTTCAATCCTAAATATTTCAATAAAGGATATGCTTCTGAAGCAGCACAAGCTACAGTAAAATATGGCTTTAAGGAAATGAATTTACATAGGATAATAGCTACATGTCAGCCACAAAATATTCCATCATATCGGGTGATGGAGAAGATTGGAATGAGAAGAGAAGGCTATTTCAGGAAGTGTATACCACATGGGAATGAATGGTGGGATAAATATTATTATGCTATTTTAGAAGAAGAGTTGTGTCTCAGAACGCATTATTTAAATTGAAGCTCCTATCTCTAAAGAGGCAAGTTGACTAACGTTAGTAGGATTCTTGTTACCAAAGGCAAAGTCCATTTCTGCTATGGCTGACGTGCAAGACCATGGTGTCCCATTGCCACTCTCGTGATTGCCCTATGCATTCTCAAAATAAAGAATATTAGAAATATATTATGGTAAAATGTGTATAACTATAAATTATTAAATAGATTGGAGAATACTAGAATGAAAGTACAATTACTAAGAATAGGGATATTGGCTTGCTTCATGATATTCTGTTGGTCCTATGAAGATGTCTCTGCTGCATCTACATGTGAGCCATATGGTGAAATTAAGCCGAACCAAAATCCCTCTCGTCAGCACATAAATTGCCTACTAACGAACGCAGCATTAAAAGAAAATGTTCCTCCTGAAGTTGTAAAAGCTGTAGCTACACAAGAAAGTGGATGGAAACAATTTGATGGAAACGGCCAGCCAATCATAGCACAAGATGGTGGAATTGGGATTATGCAAATTACCAATCAACCTCAGTTCAATCAACAAAAGTTAAAATATGATATTAATTATAATATTGAAGCAGGTGTTAAAGTTCTTCGTAGTATGTATCAGCGAACAGATCTACCTAAGGTAAAAGTTGCTGGACCAGAAATAATTGAAAACTGGTACTTCTCTGTTATGGCTTATAATGGAACAAAACCTGTAAACAGTCCTTTGTATAAAGCTACCGGTCAAAAAAATTTAAATGCTTACCAGGAAAAAGTGTTTTCTATTCTAGAACAATACAGTTTTTTAAATGATACAAAATTGGGGCAGTTTCCTTTCAGTACAGCTGATTTCGAATATGATCCTAACACGAGCACAAACATTATATTTAAAAAGAAGGAGTACATACTAACTAATCTACATTCTTCTATCTATCACCTAAAAACAGGTGATCAAGTACTTGTAACAAGAGATGGAGTAAATTTAAGATCTAAACCTACTTCCGCTTCAAGTGGGAAACCATTAAGTAAAAATACGAACTTGATTATTCAAGGAAACGCAGCATATGATGAATCTGTAGATAGTAGCAATCAGTTTGTATGGTATCCAGTTAAAACTGCAGATCAAAAACTAGTAGGTTATATTTCTTCTACATATATTATGAAAAAATTATAATTTAAAATCAAACGGTGAAGATAATCACTGATAAAGATATGGTAGTGATAGGAACGGTTGAACCAAATATAGTTGTGGGTTCTGGTACAAAAAAATATTAAACTTGAACATACCGATACTGCTACTCTACAAAGGACTGTAACAGTTATGGAACAAAATGGTTGTTCAAGTGGAAGCATTTCGTTCCTAACTGTATTTTGTAAACAGTGAAATGATACAAGCGGTACAACTTGAATCTTCGTAAAGAAGCACCCCTGCGTGATATTACTTAGGAAAGTTTGGGAGGAAGTGAAGAGAGACGAGCTCCCAACGAAAGTAAAAGAAAGAATAGATATGAAATAATTAGTTACTTGTGATGGCGGATTCTCTTACATGGAGGAATCGCCGTTCTTTTTATTTACAATGAGAAACGCATGTTAGGGTGAATATTGAGGTTAATTGGAATGCCAGACTGATCGATACATTGAACGTATCAATTATTGATTTATATAAGTACCTATACATACCAGGTTAACGAAATTTTGTTCATTTGTTTTCATTAGAGGTGCATCTCGGGGAAAGAAGAAAGTGTGCAAAAGAAGTGCTAGAAAGCCGTAGCGTGTTTGACAGAATTAAACTCGTAAGATATCTCGTAATAGATAGCATAATAGAGAATTAAATCGTTGTATATTTTAATATATTGTTATAATATTACGAAAGGGAATAAGGTAATATAAGGTAAATACGCTAATGTTATTGTATAAATATAGCGCAAACAGGGAGAATGAACATGAAAAAGTATCTAGTAGCAGGATTATTGTTGTCAAGTTTATTAGTGGGGTGTGGTCAGGAGAACGCCTCTACCAAGAAAGAAACGCCTAAGAGTGAGCAGGAAGTGAAGAAGGACCCGCAAGCCAATAAGAAGGTAGACGAAACAAAGCGTGATGAATTAAAGGACACGGAAAAGTTGGATGATAATGTGCCAAAGGATAATGAAAACAAAGCGCTTGATACGAAAAATAGTGAAGATAAAGTTGATATTGTGCAGTATCAGCTTCCATCAGATGAAAGTAGTTCTACGATGCCTGTGGATTACTTTGAAGCACTTGAACATGGTATGCCATATGAAGAAGTAGCTAAGGCGTTACACCGTAATGCGACAAGTGCAATTAAAACTAAGAAATTTGATACTGAATTAATTGAATATACTTATGAGGCGCCAGAAGCGGTGATACAAGTTCAATTTAAGGATGGTAATTTATTTGGTGCGGAATATGTTGGTCAAGATAAGGAAATGTATTCAGTTATTCCTGTTGGATGGGATGTAAAAAATAATCGTTGGGATGAAGAGAGAAACGTAGGCTTGCAATCTAGTGAGAGTAAGTCAAACAATCACAAGTCTCAAAGGAACGAAGGTAAGAATGTTGAAGCAAATGATAAGCCCGCATCTAGTACAGCAGGTGTAAAGGCAAATAAAAAGCCCGGAGAATTTACTACGAATCATAAACCTAATAATAACGAAGTTGAACAACATCATAATAAGGAACAGCAACGTGAGGAAATAGAAGAATTTAAGCCAAGTGATGCAGACATGGAACGCATTAAACGACAAGAAGACCGTTGGAATACGCCATCAGGTGGGTTTGGTGCTACATGGCAGCAAGAAATGGAAGAGATGAAAAAACAGAAATAAAATACTGTATATACCTATTATGCGGATTAAATGAATTTAAAGCGGGAATTTTATAGGATTTACTAACTCTTAATAAGAGTTAGTAAATCATAAGGTAAATTAATTATTGTTTTAAAATACTTTGGGATAATTTATAACAGAGTCTGATTCTTGATAGAAATACTTGTTGAACTACTCACCACTTAACGTCCTTACGGACTTTTTGAAGTGGGAGATTCCTGCGAACACCGGTGTATCCACCGGTTATCTTAGCGGGCTCTACCCGTAGTCCCTACGGTGAGAACATAAGTATCTTGTACGTTGATGCACCACACTCCCTACTTTAGCTTGGTTTTCGCAACTTCGGCAAGCATGGGGCGATAGAACATTGAAGATTTTACGGTTGCAACGTTTTTCTGCAACCAAGCTCATATCTTCAGTTTTCGAAGAGCAATCTGTACAAGTAAATGATAACAAACATGTTGCTTATGCCAACCGACATTCATCTCCCACCTAAAATTGGTGTTTCACACCTTCACACTTTTGAGGAAGTAGTTTTCTGTCTGAAAACGATAAAAACCCCTATTAATTTTTAAGTTAATAGGGGTTTTTATCGATCTTATTTTCAAAAAATGCTCTTTAGACTTGCCTATAAATCAAATTTTATTTTTAACTAATACTAAGTTTTAGAAATAATAAAAGTTAATCTAATTCTAAATTTAATTGGCTACAATTAAATTTCTTGTCTTATCAATATGATTAAGTAACATACGATAGTCTTCTTCGTACATAGTTACACTTTGTAGAAGGGACTGGTTTTCTGCTTCTAAGTTTTTTATTTGGTTTTGTAAGTTTGTAAATTCATTTGTTTTTTTATAATTTTGTAGAAAGAGAATAATATCATCTAATGTCATAGATAAAGAGTTTGTTTCTTTTTTTGGTTGAGAGGGAGAAATATTGTTTCCCCCTTTTCGATTTTGTTTTGCTTGTTGTATTTCCTCTTGGTATTGTTTTCTCACGTATGAATTCCAACGAAATCCACAAGCTGCAGGTGTCCTATTTAGTAGTTTTGCTACTTCTTTGAATGCAGCTAACTGTGTTCCTCCGTTACGAATATTCTGGAGTACTGTTGATGCGAGAAGTGAATCGTTATCGTTAGTCCAGGAATCTTGCCTTGAGATTACCACGTTTTGACCTCCTTTACATGCTTTATATTACATATATGCAATTACCTATAATGATAGAAGCCTAACTTCTATTAAAATATTTAAGACTAATTGGATGTAATTAGACATTCTTTCTTTAAAATGCGAAATTGCATAAAAAATTAGATTGACTATTCGTTATAGGTGTAACTATAATGGTTACAGTTATGTAGCTAAATTAATAGGTTTGATGGTATGAAGTAGTTGTATTAATGATGGTTAAGCAAATATTAAAAAATGAACGGAGTTGGAAATATAAGAAGCTTATATAAATAAAGAATTAAGGCCATATAAAGCATTTTATAATCATATATAAATTAAAAGAGGTGCACATTTTGAAAATTTTTAAGGGAATTATAGTTTCTTCAATTGCATTAACAGCATTTAATGGGGTGGGTGGACTACTTCCAAGTGATAAATCAGAAGTTGCCTATGCAGCTAGTTACAATTATTCAAATAAGCAATTGAATTCTACTGTACATAAGCAAGTTACGAAACAATTAATTTTGAAATTTAGAAATGAGGCAAATTTGCCATATCAGGATGGAATAGAAAAATTCATTAAAGAAGAAAAACAAGATCCTGAATTAATTGGAATTTTAAACGAATACCCAAATGTAACTATAAATCGACTTTTTAGTTCTTTAAATCCTAAAGAAATTAAAAATTTAGGTAGAGAAATAAACGACTCCGAACATATTTCTTCCAATTTGCTAAACTATTATATTGTAGAAAACCAAGGTGATATTGATGTACAAGCCTTACTTGTAAAGTTTGAGAAATCATCTCTTATTGAAACGGCGTATTTACAGGAAGAAGAAACGCCACCTCAAGAGCGTTTACCAAATTTATCTGTTAATCCATATGATGAGCCTAGACTTACAAGACAAGGTTACCTTGAACCAGCACCATTAGGAATTAATGCACCTTATGCTTGGAGTATAAATGGTGGGGATGGAAAAGGAACTACTTTCGTAGATATGGAGTATGGTTGGTTACTAAGTCATGAAGATTTAGTGAATCAAAAGATTGAATTGATGTCCGGACAGAATAAGAGTGAACACCATGATCATGGTACCTCAGTATTGGGAATTGTTTCTGCAGAGGATAATAACATAGGTGGAATTGGGATTGCACCAAAGGCTAAGGTAAAGGTTGTATCCCAGATTAGGGATAACGGAACTTATAATACAGCTGATGCTATTTTAAGTGCGGTTAACAATATGCAAGCTGGAGATATTCTTTTACTAGAGGCACAAGCAACTTACGATGGATATGGAGATAAGAACTATTTTCCAGTGGAAGTAAAACCAGACATATTTGATGCAATTCGTATGGGAACAAATAAGGGAATTATTATTATTGAAGCAGGTGCAAATGGTGGAAATGACTTGGATCAATTTAGAGACCGTAATGGTAAACAAGTTTTAAATCGTAATAGTCCTGATTTTAAAGATTCAGGGGCAATTATGGTTGGGGCAGCTTCTGCAAGGGTTCCTCATAAACGTTCATATTTCTCTAATTACGGTAGTAGAGTGGATGTGTATGGATGGGGGAATGCAGTAGATACTACAGATGCTAAACCAAGTGAATTTATAACAAATCTATATACATCTAGTTTTGCTGGAACATCTAGTGCATCACCTATTATTGCTGGTGCTGCAGCATCAATTCAAGGAATTGCAAAAAATAATCAGGGGAGAGTATATACACCAAGACAGCTTAGGGATATTTTAAGTGATTCTAGCACCGGAACGAAATCTAATGATCCAACTTCTGATAAAATTGGTGTTTTACCTGACTTAAAAGCCATTTTGTCTAAACTTGGTTTTTCACCAAACTTAAGTAATGATTCTTCCATTGTATTTCCTGAGGAACAAGAAATAAATAAAGGAAATAAGGGAAATGAAGGATCTACTATTACATTCCCGAAAGAAGATACTGTTAATGAAGAGGACTCTAGCTTTATTTTCCCAGAATAATAGAAATACCTCCTATTAAGCATGGGGCAAAATAGTTTACTCAATAAGAATAAAGGATATGAATTCAATAGAAATATGAATTTATATCCTTTTTATTTTAAGCTGTTTTTACTACCTTACAAAAACGTAATGTTAGCGTAATGGAAATGAATTTTGGCAGCCAATAGATTAGGATATAATTTTTGTGAGAAAAGATATGAGGTGAATAATATGAAACGAATAGTGCTTATGTGTAGCGTTTTTGTGATGTTTACTGTGGTGTTATCCGGGTGTAATTTAAATCGTCTTGGTACAGATACATATTATGTGCAAATTACCAAGGATGGTGAAAAATTAAAAGAGAAAAATGTAAATGGGGATACGACTTACGAATATAAATTACCTGGATTTGATAAGGATGGTAATGAGAAAGAAATGGAGTTTACAGCGTTAAAAAATCTTCGTAAAGAAGCGTTTTTACGTATATATTACTCTGAGAAAAAAGGTGTGAAATCTTGGGAAGAAGTTAAAAAAGATGAACTCCCTACAAAGGTAAAAGAAAAAGTAAAGGTGGATTAATATATAATGCTTTGTTAGAGCAATATATCCTCAAACTATTAGAATGTATATTGTGAAATAGGCTAAAGTTCTTTAGAGTTGTTAAAGTAAGAGGCTGACAGTTATTGTCAGTCTTTTGCTTTTGCAGGAAGAAAATATAAAAGGTATTTAACAGGCAAGTGTTGGATTATTAACAATTATTTAAGATCCAAAGCTACAATATATCTACCCCTGAACTATAATAATTTTAGGTCAGAAATAAGCTTCTGATTTTGTGAGGAGTTAAGTACTAAAAAAGCTTAATTTTGTTTACGTATTTATAGTCGTTTAAAGGATTTATGATTGGTTATGATATAATAAAATTCAAGTACAATAAGGGGGATTAATTAAATGATTTTTCAAAGCATGATAACAGCTATTATAGAAAAATTACAAGAGACGGTGAATCCCTATTGGATAATTGTGTTTGGATCAACGGCTGAGAACAGAGAACGAGAAGATAGTGATATTGATATAGCTTATGTAAGTGACACAACATTAGGGAACTATGAACGTTTTTTATTAGCACAGGAGTTAGCTAACATTGTTCATAGAGATGTTGATTTAGTTGATTTATCCGAAGCTTCTACAGTTTTTCAAGCTCAGATTATACATACAGGTAAGACAATATTTTGTTCGGATGAAAAACGTAAGGTTATTTTTGAAATGAAAACCTTAAAAATGTATTCAAAATTGAATGAAGAACGACAGGTAGTATTTGATGATATAAAGAAAAGAGGTTCTATATATGAAGAATGAGGTTATTTTAAATAAAATTTCTACAATAGAGCGTTGTATAAAAAGAATCCAAGATGTGTATGGAAATGACCCTGAAAATTTAGAGGACTTTACAAAACAAGATTCAATAATATTGAATATACAAAGAGCTTGTGAAGCGAGTATTGATTTAGCAATGCATATTGTTGCAGGGAAAAAATTAGGATTACCCCAATCTAGTCGAGAGGCCTTTGATTTATTGGTTACAGCAGGATTACTTAGCGCTGATCTAGCAAATAAGTTAAAGGCGATGGTTGGATTTCGTAATATTGCTGTTCATGATTATCAAAGTGTAAATTTAGATATTGTTCGTCAAATTATTGAAAAACATTTAACTGATTTCAAACTATTTACGAAGGAAGTAATGGGGATATTGGAATTTTAGGCGAAAGAACAGAATAATAAAGCTGAGAGAGAAAGTAATTCTATGACTAAAAAACCAGCTATTGAAACAATTACTTAATTTCGTAAGAAGAAACGCGGTCATAAGATGAGTTTGTTTTTGATTTTAGTGAATAAAAACAACATAAAATAATAGAGTTTCAAAAAAATAGCCCTCCACCAGACCTTTTTTGGTCAGATGGAGGGCTATTTTTTTCATGTTTTGATAAGTTGCGGTGAGATAAGCCTGCATTTGGACAGACTTCAGCCCCCGAAATCGAGCATATCGATAGCCATGTAGTTCTTTGGCGTCCGCAAAGCTTCGCTCTATAGTTGAACAGCGTACTTTGAAAAACATACCTCACGTAGCGGACAAACAGCGTAGTCTTCTGGGTTGGATTTATATTGATGATATCCTTTATGATCCGTTGTCGCATACTCTAAAATACATCCCATGGGACAAGCAAATGCATTTATTTAATTGGCTTTTTGACCCTTTACGCTCCTTGAGGAAGGAGTCTTCTTGGCTAAAATGATAAATTTGAAGCTATAAAAGCAACAGAATTATGTAATAAGTGAATCAAAAAAACAACCCCAAAAGCAGACATGGTAACCTGATATTTTTCATTCTTTTTTTTATATACCCAATAAGCATAGTTATATAAAAGACCAATTATCGTTGTACCAACTATATAAGTGATTCCATATTGATGATTTAATCCAAATATAATTGAAGCTATTAAAATGATAAAGTAATCGCGATTTTTAATGTAAGGAATCCAACTTAATAGCCAAAATAAAAATACTTGAAAAACTACTGTTTCATATATAGGTGCCGCTAATACCCCTAATAAAACTTGAAGAATAAGAGGTGCTTCTGTTATTGGGTTTTTTTGTATTTCAGGTAAGAATAGATCTAATGGTATTACAAATAAAAATGATCCTAATAAAATAAGAAAAATAAAAGAAATTGTAGGCAAAGCAAACATAAATTTATTTATTTTTTTGAGCATATATATTTCTCCTATAATCTTTTATTACATCTATACGAAAAGTAATAAATAATTGAGTCTCTTTTTGTTTGACATGTTTTTGTCTACTATTGATGAAAACCGTTCTGTAATTGAATTCTTGGCTTATATGTAGGTGTAGCGATAAAGTAGGGATATATTAACACTATATTGTTAATATTAAAATATTAAAGAGTTAAGTGAGATATTAAGGTCACACCAATTTTATGATGAATATAGTATCAAGCCCGTTAAGGAAATATGCTGTATAGGACACGCTTGTACTGTTTATTTTACTATATGAATATTTAAGTGCATATAGTTTTGGAGGAGTATGTATTTTTGCATTTTTTAATACAAAAGTTTTTTATTAAAAATTTACTTTCTGCGCTACCTCATATGAATTTAAGACAATTGAAGGGTAAAGGCCAAAAGAGTCCGCGTTCAGATTGTACAGGTAAATATTATAATGTTATAGAAAAATAAGGAAAAAAGTTATAAAATAGGAGATTGAATTAAACTTTCAGATTTTATTGTTCTGCAAGATAAAAATAACTAAAGATGGGGCTCTTAAAAATTCTTATCTTTATTTAAAACTAACGATATTATAAAAAATCCTCGCTGAAGGTACTGCAACAAATCTAATTTGAAAATCTTTAGGAGATAAATATGGAATTTTAAATATTCTTAGTCGTCTATTAAACATTATAGCAATTATTATAGGAAAATCCTTTAATATCATCGATTTAGAAGAAATCAGTACAAATAGAAAAGATGAAGTGGTAGAAGTATTACGTCTTCCTTTTAATAGATTTCCAGGAGCAGCTGGACATATAAAAGATGCAATTGTAAATGAAAAAAATTGGAACGTTTGGTTGAATGATTAGTATGCTATTTTAAAGTTTAAATTAATAACAGAAAGAGAACCTCTTAATATGTTACTACTTTGTTTTTGTATTGTTGAAAATAAGAAAGGAGAAATCAATGAAAAAATATTGGCATAAGCTATCGTTGCTTCAAAAAAATGTATTACTAACGGTATTAGTAATTCTGACCCTTGTTGGAAGTATAGGAGCGTTAAGTTTTAATATGTTTCAAAGTAGTATCATGTCTATATTTGAGAGGCAGTCTTTTGAAACAGGTGATGCAGTATTAAATCAATTAGATCTAGAAATAGTAAAAGATGTAGCAAAAGACCCCACAGCACAAAGAGAGAAGAAAGAAAAATTGACAGAGCAATTAGATAAAGCTATAAAAGATATGAAAAGTGTTGGGCAAACATATGTTACAGGAGCCAAGCTAAATAATAAAGCTGAATTACAAATAGTAGCTTTGGATACAAAATTAGCAAATACTGTTTCTGTAAAACCAGGTGAATATTATGAGCAGCCTACTTATTGGATGAAAACATATGATAAAGTAATACAAACAAAACAGGCACAAATGACAGAAGTGTATGAAGATGAATTAGGGTTCTGGGTAACAATTTTAGAGCCAGTTACAGATGAAAATAAAAATATAATTGCAATTGTTGCAGCGGATTTGGATGCTTCTATTATTCCTCTTACAAAGAAACAATTTATGATACAAGGTTTACTATTTATTATAATTTCATTAACAATCGCAATTACAATTCAAATATTTATCTCACGAAACTCTCTATCGCCTTTAAAGGATTTACAAGAAGGGTTACGTAAAGTTGGTGAAGGGGATTTAAGTATTAAATTGAATGAAAGATCTGATGATATAGGAATAACTAATATCTATTTTAATAATACTATTAAAAAGTTTAATAGTATTATAGATAAAGTAAGGCAGACTGCTGAACAGGTGTCGACATCTTCACAGGAATTGTCGGTAAGTACAAAAGAGAATAGCATAGCCTTTAAAGAAATTGCAAGTGCTATTACAGGATTAAATTTAGGAGCACATTCTCATGAATATGTAGTGCAAAAATGTTTAGGGATTGTTCAAGAAATGGAAAGTAAGATGAAAGAAATTAAAGGAGCTGCAAAACAAGTTGGCAATGCTTTGGAAGACATGGACCAGCATTCTGTAGAGGGAAAAGATTTGATTAAGCAAATCGTGAATCAAATGAAAAGAATCAAAGATACAGTTCAGGATGTATCTTCTAGTATTTATGCATTAGAAGTACGATCTAAGGAAATTCATGAAATTCTTACTGTAATTACAACCATTTCAAATCAAACAAATTCATTAGCTTTAAATGCTTCTACTGAATCCTCATGTGCTGGAGAGATGGGAGAAGAATTTTCAGGTGTCGCGGACGAGGTACGTATATTAGCGGAAAGAACCGAGGCATCTGCAAGGGATATAGCTAAATTAATTGGTGAAACCCAGGCTGAAGCAGAGAGAGCTGTAAAATCCATACAGAAGAGTTCAAAGGAAGTTGAATCAGGAATAACACTTGTTCAAAGTAGTGGTGCTTTCTTTGAAAAGATTTCAGAATCTGCACAATCTGTTACAAATCAAATTAAAGCGAATTCGAATAATTCAAGTGACATTTTAAAAGATAATCAAACAATTGTTCAGTTTGTAAATGAATTATCACACATTGCAAATACATATGTGAATAGCAGTAGTAATGTGGAGACAAGTATGAAAGAGCAAGAACTATATGTACAAGATATTGCAGAGTTAGCAAATTCTTTAAATTGGCTCTCGCAAGAGTTACAGGGGTTAATAGGGGAATTCAAAAGTAAGTAGGATAGGAGAAGGTGTAGGTATAGAGTATGACCTATACCTTTATTTATTCCCACATTAGAGATGAAAGCTTAGGTATATATGAAAAATAGCTAAACGAATAATTTTTTTGCATATTTTGTTGGAAATAGAGCATGATATTACCAAATTCAACGGAGGTGTTTAAAAAATGCAAATTCGCGAAAATAATAATTCAAACGAAATCTTAATAGCAGCGGCAGCAAGTGCAATTGAGCAAATGAAGTATGAAATTGCTCAGGAGTTTGGCGTTACACTTGGACCAGATTCAACATCACGAGCAAATGGTTCAGTAGGTGGAGAGATTACGAAACGTTTAGTTCGTATGGCGCAAGAGCAGTTATCTGGTCAATATAAAATTCACTAAAGTTAAAGGTATATCCCATTGAAGGGATATACCTTTTTAATTTGCTTTTAAAGAGGATCGTTACATTTTTTATTGTTGGTTAAGTTTAGATACCGCAAATTTAGCTGTGAAATTCATTTTCTTCATGTAAGAAGAATTTACTCCTGCTTGAAATTGAACAGAAATATTACCGTCTTTTTGTGCTTTGAATACGCGACCATATGGTGAATTAGCATTGTATGTGCCAAGTACTTGATTATCTGCATCAAAGACTGTATAAGAAATTGGGAACCCGGAATTTTGTACAAAGACTGTAAGTTCTTCCCCTTTACTAAGATTAAATGATTCTTTTTGAGAAACTTCATAGGAATTCATAGAGTAATATTTTGTAACTTCTTGAATTTCTAAATTCGTAGTTGCCGCACTCGCTTTTGGTGCCTCTACTCCTGGTAAATTCATACCTGATAGTACTGCAATCCCTAGTGCCCCTGCTAAAATAACTTTTTTCATAATGCTAGTTCCTCCTTTAATATATTTTGAGATTTGAAAAGGAAGTGAAAATACCACTTCTTGAAACCATTATAGTTACAGTGAGAATGATTTTCAATATAGTTTGATATGTAATTCTGCATACATAAGGTGGCGCTATAAGATAATCTATCTGGGATTTAGAATATTCTTAGAAGAAGAGGAGGACAAATTTTTAAAACTATGAATGGAATTGTAGCTGTTTTTTTACATACGTTGGTTTTTTAAGTGAATATTTCGTTGAGTTTATTTTTGTATGGAGGGGGTATTATAGATGGTTGATTATTATCAAATCTTTTTAATTACAATGACAGGTAGTGCTTTATTTTTTTATATACAACATGCTGGAAACCAACAAAAAGAAACAAATGGACATTCTTTGTTGTAGTATTTTTCTTTTTAAATTATTTATTTCTTAATTTTGTATAAGTGAATGTAGGTAGGGATACGTTTTTTATAATGGATATTTTTTAAAACTATAATAAGGATTCAAATAAATAATACGATGAATAATTCCTAAGATGAAAATTGTATTAGCTAGTGAGAAAGAGGCATGTTATTAAATATTAGGGGTATGAGAAGGTAAGGAATCTAGGGAAAGGTAAAAAAAGAATATAAAAAGGAGTCGCTATTTGACTCCTTTTTATATGGGATAGCTAAATTATTGGAAATATTACCTACTGAAATACTTTTTCAATTGTAGGCATAACAGCTATTGGTGGTAGGGATTTAGTCCATGCAGCTGCATATACATTTAATTTCTCACCTAATGTGTAGTTTTCATCATCTGAAACAGGAACTCTTAAAATCTTATTTTGAGAAACTAGATCCCACCAATCATGTTGATAAGCAAGAGCTTCATCTTTTGTAGGCGTAGCTGCAACTACTAAATAATTGTTCTCTACTGAAATGACATATCCAGTAAAAGGTTCTTGTTCTTGGTTCTGAATAGAATGAACAGGAATATTGTTGGCGGAAATTTTGTTAGAATCTGCAAAGGCCGGTGTTAATCCGAATGTAAATCCACATCCTAGTGTTAAAGCTGTTACCGTTGTTACGAATGTTTGTTTTTTGTTAAACATGATATATCCCCCTTATATTTTATCCTTACACTATCCATTTTCAATTTACATACATATAAAGCCTTTTAATATTAAGATACTTAACAATTTTGTAACAATTATTCCATAAATGTTAATATTATCTATTAATGGAATTGGGTTTATGTTATAATTCACTAGGTGAACTATTATTGTTCATTTCATCTCTTGATGAATGTATGCCCTTCCTTAAGTGTAAAGATGTTCGATTTTATTGGTGAAGAGAGGATATATCCCTCTTCTTTTTTTATTAATATGGGACTTTAGGGAATGAACAGAAAAAGAACCCTATAAGGTTCTTTTTCTAGGCATATTAACAGTAAGGAGAGTAATGAAATGCTATTTTCAAATCTTTACAAGGAGAAAAATTTGAAAAAGCTTATCATGTCATTATTTTTACATACATGTAATATAAAGTGAATTGATAATATTTAGACTTACTATTACTAATATTCAATTAAGATAGTTAGTACTACATTGATAGTGTTAATTATCCTGATTGGTGTGGAATGTGATAGGAAGCATAAGTTTGCCGCAAACTTATGCTTTCAGGATCTGAAGATATTCTTAATATGGATTTTAAAGAAAATACAAATTTTTTATTAGATGTGAGAAAAAGGAATTGAAAATATCCATTAAAACAAGATATATTCTGGTCAAAAAATTAGAGGGCATCAATTCATTAAAGCAGTAAAAAACGTTTTTATGAATTGGTGTCCTTTTTGTTTTAAAAAGAGAATATATTTTCTCAACAGGACAAATGGTAATCAGCTATAAGTATTAATTATAAGGATAAAAGGAAAATAGAAATTAATAATAAAGGAGAATGTGAAATGACAACATTAATAACTGAAAGAAATCTAGCTGAAATCCATGAAGACGATGTAGATGTATTAAAAGTAATGGCACATCCTGTTCGATTACAAATTGTAAATGAATTAATGCAACATAAAATATGCAATGTTACACAGTTAACGGAGATATTGAGACTTCCACAATCCACTGTTTCACAACATTTATCAAAATTGAGGGGAACCGTACTCCGCTCAGAAAGAAGAGGGTTAGAGATGCATTATTATATAGATAATGCTAAGGCCCGTCAGATTGTTGAAATTTTAGGTTTGTAGGTTAATAACATGTAAAAGGTTTCCTGTTATATGGCAGAAAACCTTTTTTTATGTATAACTAATTGTGTGATAATATCATACCGTAGAAACTACCTAACAATAATTAAATTTAACAGCTTGTTTTATCTTGCCACACACAATTTAACACGATATATAGGTATAAACTTACAAAGAAGAGTTTTAAATAGAAATTAGATATAACAATGGATAATGGTAAGTGTATTAAAGAAATTATAGAATTAATAAAATGAAAAATAATAAATAGTTGTTGTAAAGGCTTATTCTGATAATAAAAGGAATTAGATACATTAAATTCAACTATGAGTTTTTTTACTAAAAATATGTAGGTGAAGAGTATAAGCAACATAATCCTTTTGTTGCTGATGGACGAAAAGCCTTTATGAATTTCTTTAAGGAGAATTTTGTTAAAAACCCTAATTCCTCTGCAGAGATTAAACGTGTAGTAGCTGAAGGGGATACAGTTGCTCTTCATGTATATTCTCGTACTAATTCTCAAGATAAGGGAGTTGCTATAGTCGATATATTTCGTAACAAGGATGGAAAGATTGTCGAACACTGGAATGTAATTCAAGAGATTCCAAGTGAAGCAGCTAATGACAATACGATGTTTTAGGTAGAATAAATATTTATTTATTTATTAGAGATGTATAGAATCTTGATATTATAAAATGAAGGGGATGTCCTAGGTATACTACTAAGACATCTCTTTTTGTTTTACCAAGATTCGATTTGTTATAATTTGTAAGGGAGGTATTTTGTATTGAGCAAGAAAAAGCATTCAAGTATAGATTTTGAAGAAGTACCAAGTATGATTGAACGTTTAAGAGGCGAAAGCGGACAGTATATGTCCCTATAATAAGTGTTTCAAACCCTTGACACAAAACGTGCTGAGTTTTTTTATGTTGTAGGTAAAACACTTTTATTTGAAAGAAGAGTAATTCACCCACAAAACACACAAGAAAAATCAAAATTTCCTGAAACTAGACAAGATAAATTCCTGCTATAAAAAAGAAGGGGAGAAATCCCCTTTACTTTAAAATTTATTAAAAAATAACTTAATTCATTGATGAAATATTATTGAATTGGTGCACAACTCCAAATGTATTTTCCAACTACTTTTATTTCTGGACAATTTTCTATATCTGTACAATCAAACATTAATGGATGTATACTAGGATTAAAAGAATCTGGTTCTAGGATAATTCTATTATTGGTTTTGTAAATTCTTTTTAAAGTGGCGTCATATCCGTTGATGAGTACAGCGGCAATGTCGCCATTATTTATATTTGTTGTCCTCTCAAGTACAGCTATATGTCCATCATGTACAATTCTATTCATACTGTCTCCGTTTATACGAAGTGCTAATAGTTTTTCAAATCCATATTTATCTAAAATGATATCAGGTACCTGTATATCCCCAATTACATTTTCTATAGCCTCAATTGGTTTACCAGCTGCGATTGTACCATAAATGGGAATATTCCGTTTGGTAATTGCGTGATCTTCAGGACAATAGGATTCATTTTCATCAATAAAGTAGGTTGCAGAGACATTTAATATCTTAGCAATTTGAGATATTTTTGACATTTTAGGGCTTCTTTCACCATTTCTCCACCGCAAAACAGTAGTTCTACTAACAGATAATAATTCAGCTAATTGCTCGTCTGTCATATTATTTTTCTTCATCAATTGAGATAATTTTAAACCGAATGATTTCATGACTTTTTGTCACCTCCGTCTTGATTGATTATATAATTGGTGTGACAAAAATGCAACTTTCTTCGTGATTTGGTAAAAAAATTCTTGACTGTTTTGTCACGTAGTACTATATTTGAATTTGAAAAGAGGTGACAAAAATGCACAAGATGATATTTTTAGAAAGAAAATTAAAGAGAAAAACTATTGAAGAAGTTGCTGATTTTCTTAATGTTTCTCCACGTACATATTGGGCAAAAGAACATAATAAAAGTGAATTCACTCTGAAAGAGGCACATATGCTATCGTGCTATTTAGAGAAATCTATAGAAGAATTATTCCCTGATCTTTTTTTAAATAATTTGTGACAAAAATGCACGTATTTATATCTGGATTATAGGATGTTTATTGGGGTATTTTAAACCAAATATCTAATAATTCTACTATTAAAGGTACTTCATATATAGTTTTTTACTTGGAAAATAAGGAAAGAGATTCAAAAAATGAAACGCTAAAGTGTATTTGGTATATAAAAATTGAGATGAAATATAGAATGCTAAATATTCAAGTAGATGAAAGAGCAATCAGAAGATTATATTTAGAAAAATTAGAAGAAAAGCTTAAAGAAGTGGATGCAGAATTTGTATTTTGGGATACAAGGGAATTTTTAAAAAGAACGTGCATGTCGTGGAGTACTATTTAAAAAGAATTCTTTTTTGATCAGCGTGTTCAAAAATTTAAAGTGGGCGGGACATGGTATTTTCCGGCTAAAGAAACGAAAGCATTTTTATTGAATTGGCTAACAGAGAATGTGGTGTAAGAAAAGAAAGACTATCGTCTTAAAAAACAAATCTTATAGGAAATCCTATTGTAAGGAGGATTAATCATGGTTTTTAGAGTGACAAAAAAACAAGGATATGTCAGCAAGAGTACTAATGAGAATGAAGAATTTAGAAATCCTAGTTGTTTTGAATCGGAAAAGTTTTCGCATAAACAGTTAAAAATGATTTATGCCAAAATGCATATAATAGCATTGAAATATGATGGAGTAATTTCAAAAGAGGAAATCAAAAATAAATTAAAAGTAAAACTTAAAATTCAATCACTGAGTGATCTTACAAGGAAGCAAGCTAATCAAGCTATAAAAGTATTAATAGGTTGGGAAATTTAAAGGTTTTGGATAATAAAACCTTTAATATTTAATAAGTTTAATATATAAATTTTAAGGAAAATATGGAGGAAGATAAAATGAGTAGTTTGCTAATACAGGATGAGCCATTATTAGTATTACCTCGATTAGCAAGTAAGATTGGATTGAACGAGGCAATTTTTCTTCAACAAATACATTATTGGCTTAAGCGCTCGAAACATTATTATGATGATCGTTATTGGGTCTATAATAGCATTACAAATTGGCATAAACAATTCCCGTTTTGGAATGAAAGAACGTTGAAACGTATTGTTAAAAATCTAGAAGAGTTTAATTTATTGATAAGTGGTAACTATAACAAATTAAAGTTTGATAAAACAAAATGGTATTCAATAAATTATGACAGACTAGTTGAATTAGAAATAGATAACGATTGTGACAAATTGTCTCAACGAAAAGAACATATTGTCATGATGGAAAATGATAATATGTCTCAACCAATACCAGAGACTACACAAAAGATTAACTCAGAGAATACCACTCAAAAAGATATAGTAGAGATAATTAATTATCTCAACAGTGTATGTAATACAAGTTATCGTATTTCAACTAAAAAGACACAAATGTTAATTAAATCTAGACTACAAGAGGGATTTAATATAAATGAATTTAAAGAAGTTATTGAGACGAAGGCGAAAGAATGGCTTTATACAGAACAGGCAAAATATTTAAGACCAGAAACCTTGTTTGGAACTAAATTTGAGGGATATTTGCAGCAGAGAAAGATGGTGAAATCAAATGGCTTTAACAAAGGTAACAGATATAGTACAAAGTCTTTCGAAGAAAATGAAATTCCTTTCTGAAACATGTGTGATATGTAATCAGGAGAGGAAGCGAATGGTAAGATTGATGGAGATTCAGGGTGAAACGATTTGTCCAGTATGTCGTTTAGAAGAAGAAAATAGAAGGTTAGAAAAAGAAATGAATGTTTTTCGTTATGAGAAAGAGGAAAGAAAACGTAAAAGTATATTTTACGATCAGAGTCTTATTAAAGATGAAACTATTAAATTAGCTAGATTTTCGACATTTATATCAGAGTGTGAAGAGGATGAAAAGAATTTAATTTTAGCTAAAAAGGCTCTTACAGACTATTTAAATGATATTCGATTTAATTTGATTCTTGTGGGGAAAGTTGGAGCCGGAAAAAGTCATATTGCATACTCTATAGCGCATGAAATGAATGAACAAAGTTCGGATAAAGTTATGTATGTTACAAGTTCAGAACTCTTTGATTACATACGTTCGACATTTAATACGCAATCTTGTGAAACAGAGCATAGTATAACAAATATGCTAATTTCTATGGATTTATTAGTCATTGATGATCTAGGAGCAGAGCTAGGGGATATGGATATTAATGATTTAAAAGCAACAGCATTTGTAAATCGTGTGTTATTTAAACTCTTTGATGGACGACAAGGGAAAAAAACAATTGTTACAACGAATTTAACAGGTGAGGCAATTATAAAAGCGTACGATGAAAGAGTTACATCTCGTATGTTTAATACATATCGACACATAGAATTTAAAAAAACAAGGGATAAGCGTAAGAGAAAATTACCTTTTTAAGAAAAGAATATATATGTAGATAAAAAACATATTATTCAAGAAATTTGTACTGTATGAATTGGTTCGGAAGTTAAGAAAGAATAAGAGGAATGGAAAGAGTATTTAATCAGAAATTACACGTATGTACATTGAAAGTAGTTTTTAAGTTTATTTAATATGTTTTAAATAATTAAATGGAGGCATCTTAAAAATGAGAACATATAAAGGATTTGAAGCAATTAAACGAATGAAAACAAATTGGATTACAACAGTACAAGAGACACCGATGTGTTGGAAAATAGAAGGTGAAAGAGTGATTGCTGATTATTTAGGTAAAAAAGAAAGCTATCAACAAATTAATTTCTTTTTTGAGAATGAATTTATAGATTGTAGAGAAACAATTCGAAAAGGAGAACTATTGTATATTGAAAATGAAAAAAGTGAAAAATTCATCGCTGAATATTGTAAAGAAAATGAAAAAGAAATAAAGCATGGTAGTTGGTTTTGGATTAATGGAGAGGAGTTCTCTAATAATTATGGTCATTTTGAAAAGAGTACGAAATTAAAAATTAGGAAAGCTGAAAAAAGTGAAAAATTATTATTTGAACAGGCAAAATTATTCGCTATCAAAGGGCGTAAAATAAATGAGTTTAGACTTGGTGATGTAGTTGAAAGAGATAATAAATTGTATAAAGTGGCTATTGTAAAAGGTGGAAGTGAATCTCAAATTGTAGTAGGATGTGTTCCGATTAATGGGGGCGCAATTTGTTATTATAATTCAAAAGATATAGAGATTCAATTTTTCGTTGAAGATATGGTGGTGTAGCAAGATGAAGTTATTTTTAATTAATCAACTTATTGAAAATGGAATTTACAAATATAAGGATAAACAATTATACGAATTAAATAGTGATGAGTTAATAAAATTAATCAAAAATCATAAGGATAAGAAAATAAATGTTAGTAATACAATGTATGAAATAATACATGAAGGATATAAGCCTTAATAGCAAATCATTGTAATGATTTAGAGATATGAAATTCAAATTATGATTAAGGATAAATGATAAGAAAGGGGCTTAACATGTTAAATATAGAATTACCAGTATTAAATAAAGAAGCTACAAAAGAAAATGTATTGAAAGCTATAAAGAAATACAGATTATTTATGAAGTGTAATTATCTTAACGAAACGATACTCTCGAAAGAAAATATATTCAAAGAAAATGCGAAAGAAGAGCGGATCAATTATATTATTGCGATGAACAAAGGTTTAGAAAAGTTAGATATTGAAAGTGATAGAATAATTATTCAAAAATATTTATTAAAGAATCGAGTTAATAGATATGAGGTCATGAAAGAGTTGAATTTATCCGAGGGAGATTATTATAGAAAAAGAAATATTGCTTTTTACAACTATGCATATGCATTAGGGATTGAGGTTGAGGAGTGTTAAGATTACTACTAATAATGAATAAGTTTTTAATATGGATTATAACCACCTGTGTAAACAAGCAGGTGGTTATTTTTATGTAAAAAAATGATGAAAAAGAGATAAAAACGAATCGTTATATACATATATCATATAAGTACAAAGTAGCAATGATAAATAGTATTAAGCAAGATTTTTTTTATAATTTTAGTTTTTTGGTGAGAAAAAATAAATGGAAATTAAATGTAGATTTAGATGGTCTCTATTTTTAACAATTTTGCTTTGTTATAAGGGTGGGAATGGTATATGCGAGATTTAATTATCCAATATAAAGAAACGTTATGTAAGCTAGAGAGTGCCAAAATAAGTGCAAAAGAAGAAGAGATTAAAATATTAACAAGTATGATTAGTGATGTCACATATGCTTTGGAGTGGATGAAGAATGCAAAGATGCCGGGTAATCGCAGGGGAATAGAACGTAGAGCTGCTTATCAACGAGAGAAATCATATGATTCCTTGTTAATGCAAAGGTATTTTCGTAGTACTGATACAACATATGAATGGGATGATGAAAACAAAGAAAGTGTCATTTCAGAATGGGAGAGAATAAAACTAGAAGATGCGCTCTCTACTTTGACAAAATATGAAAGAGAAATATATATCATGTCAAGAGGAAGAGGCATTACACAAGAGAAAATTGCTAAATATTTGAATGTTTCAAGAAGCACAATTAAAACGATTCTATATAGATCTGAAATAAAAATTGCTAAACAAGTAAGAAAAAGTCTTTTCTGCGAAAGTAGTTAAGGCTTTTTTTTATTTACAAATACATTCTTGTCACCATAGTGCCACCTATAAATAGAGAGTAATAAAATAAGTTTAAATGAAATATAAAAAATGAAGAATGGATACTAGCAAAAAGAAAGAGTAATCCAAAGGATATCTATAAATTAAATGAGAGATTTTAAAAGTGACGGCATCTTTTTATTTACTACAAAATAGGCAGTAGTACATGAAAAACTACAGAAGGATGCGATTAGATGTTAGAACAAGATATAGATACTATGCCAATATGTTCAATTTGCCTTGAAAAATGTTTGTGGGTTTTGAAATTTCCAATCACAATTCAGTATTGTGAACAAATGTTAATTCGTGAGGTAGTTGACGACAATATAACAACAATATGTATTGAGTGTTTAGAAAAAGAAATACAAATGATGAGTTAAAACGGGAGGGAATGCTAGTGGCGCGACCAATGAAATTGAATGATGAGCTGATAAATAGGTTGACCCAATATATTAAAGTAGGGAATTATATTGAAACCGCATGTGCGTTAGTTGGAATAAGTAGAAGTATAGTTTATGTTTGGTTAAAACAAGGGCGTAGGGCAATTGAAACGAGTGAAAAGACAGGTGAAGTAGTACCGAGAAAAGATAAGATTTATGTGAAGTTAGTCATGGAAATTGATCAGGCATTAGCATTTAGTGAAGCTAGAGACGTTGAGACAATTGGGGAGCATGCAAAATCTAATTGGAAAGCCGCAGCATGGAGATTAGAAAGAAAATTCCCAACTAAATGGGGAAGAAAAGATCAATTGCAAGCAAATGTAAATCATTCAGGAGAAATGAAAGTAGAGCATAATAAAATGGCTATGAAAATTGGGTGTGATGAGGAAATGCTTGATTTAGCTATGAAATTATTTGAGAAAGTTCAAGGAGGAGAATTACAATCATGACACGGATGAATGTGCATAAGTTAATAGATGAAAATACATTTAAGGAATTGGCAAAAGTGAACTACCCCTTTCTATGTTCAGTATACACATAAGGGATTCTATAAACATGCAAAGCACACAAAATTAATAACAAAGATTTGCCAAGATTTAATTGAAGAGAAATTATCGACTAATAGATTAATGGTGTTTATGCCACCTAGGCATTCAAAATCACAGTCTATAACAGAAACATTGCCAAGTTGGTATTTAGGAAATTATCCAAATAAGAGAGTTATAGAGGTATCTTATGCATCAAGTTTAGCTGAAAAGTTTGGTAGAAGAAATCGTGCTAAGATTGAAGAGTTTGGTAAAGAGATATTTAACATTAGAATTGATGAGCGACAAGGTTCCGTAACAGATTGGGCACTACATAACCACTCTGGTGGAATGTTGTCTGTAGGAGTTGGTGGTTCGATTACAGGGGAAGGAGCAGATTTATTAATTATTGATGACCCTATTAAAAATCGCCAAGAGGCCGAATCAATTACATACCGAAATAGACTATGGGATGAATGGGAAGATACTTTATCTACACGTTTACAAAAAGGTGCAAAGGTAATTCTAATTTTGACGCGATGGCATGAGGACGATTTAGCTGGTAGATTGTTAGAGAAAGAACAGGAGAAATGGACTGTGTTATCAATTCCCGCTATAGCAGAGTCAAGGAACGATCCATTAAACAGAGAAATAGGAAGAGGCTTATGGGTGGAACACTATGGCCAAAATTATTATGAAGATAAAAAGAAGTTTTCCTCTGCACGCTCATGGTTATCTTTATGGCAACAAAAACCATCAAGTGATATAGGGAATATTTTTAAAAGGAACTGGTTTCAATATTACGATGTATTACCAAATTGGGAACAATTTGATCAAATTATTACTTCCTGGGATATGGCTTTTGATAACACTACAAATAAAAGTTCATTTGTGGTTGGACAGATCTGGGGAAAAATAGATGGAGACAAATATTTAATTGATCAAGTGAGGGCGCAAATGAATTTCCTAGAAACAAAGAAAGCATTTGTTGTTTTTCACCATAAATATGAGTCGATCCTTCGGAATTCTGGGTTTAAAAAGTCCATTCCGAAATTAGTTGAAAAAAAAGCAAATGGCCCTGCCATTATTAGTTCATTGAAGAATGAAATAAGTGGAATTATTCCTATAAATCCACAGGGTTCAAAAGAAACACGCGCTGAGGCGATATCCCCTGAATTTCAATCTGGAAATGTATATATACCTAATCCTAAAATACAATCTTGGGTATATGATTATATAGATGAATTAGCTTCTTTCCCATCTGGTAAGCATAATGATCAAGTAGATACAACGTCACAAGCCTTAGAATACTTTTTTACTAAGCAAAAAAAAATAATGGGTGGAAAAATAAAAAGAGTTTAGCTGAACATGTAATGTTCAGTTTTTTTATATTGGTAAAGTTTTTATGAAAAACATTGAATAAATGATTTGTATATGAAAGGAGGCATAAATCTTATGGTTGAGAAAAAAGCAATTAAAAATGTGAAGGTACTTAATTTACAAAGTCGTAAGATGGCTTTACGTGATGAGGAACTTCAAAGCAAACAAATGACAATTGATCCATTTGCACAAGTGTACGGTGATAAAGAACTAGTGAAGCCTCCATATGATATGCAAGTATTATTAAATTTGAGAGAAAGTAACCCTATTCACTCGGCATGTATTAGTGCAAAAGTAAATGATATTGCTGGTATGGGATTTGATTTTGCACCGCTAGATGAAGTGACAGAGGCAAATCAGGAACAATATAAAGAATTAAAGCGTTTTATGAGGTATTGCAATAATGAAATGACAAGTAGCGAAATACTTAGGGCAGTTTGGGAGGATTATGAAACTGTAGGTTGGGGAATTATAGAGGTTGTTCGTAATTTGAAAGGGGAACCAGCGCAGCTTCACCATATCCCAGCACATACGGTACGTGCGCATAAAGATAAGATTCGATTTGCACAGATTGTAAATAATGAGGAGAGATGGTTTAAGAGATTTAGTTATCCATCAGATTTTAGGTTAGTAGATGGAAAAATGATTAGTGATAGCTTAGATGAAAACTCGTTATTAGACACTGAAGAAAAAGCTGGTGAAGTTATTGTAATTCGTAAATTTGGTTCTAGATCATCATACTATGGTATTCCGGATTATGTGAGTTCAATTGGTTCCATTGTAGGATCACAAGCTGTAAGAGATTACAATATTAATTATTTTACTGGTAAAACAATTCCAGATGCTGTTTTGTTTGTTGAGGGTGTTGATGAAATAGATGATTCAGTTGAAAGAGAATTAAAAACATTTTTCTCTGTCGAAACAAAAGGAGAACATCATAAGTTAGCAGTTGTTCCTGTCCCTGAAGGAGCCAAAGCTCGCTTAGAGAAATTAGGGCCTGATGTCAAAGAAGCGAGTTTTCGTTTATATCGCCAAGATAATGCTATGGAAATTTGTGTAGCTCATCGAGTTCCACCATATAGAATTGGTTGGGCTATGACAGGATCACTTGGACAGACGACAGCAAAAGAAATGAATGAAATGTATAAAAGATCAATTATTGAACCAGGTCAACAAATTTTAGAACATCGATTAAATACACAATTATTTAAAGAGTTTACAGAAACGTTGGGGGAATTGGACTGGCAGTTTCAATTAAATGAAATTGATACAGATGATCGAGCAAGTGATATGCAATATGCAATAGATGGATACGAAAAGAGTATATTAACAAGAAATGAATGCCGAAAAGTTATTGGATACGAACCAGTTCTAGAAGGAGATAAATTTTTAAATGAAGATTCAAATTCGATTTAGTAGTCTTGCTAGAAAGTAGGAATATATTATGCCAAATGAATTGAAAAATGTAGAAATTAGTTATGTTTCATTAGTAACAAAGGGGGCTAAT
This sequence comes from Bacillus sp. EKM501B, assembly GCF_011800505.1. NCBI lineage: Bacteria > Bacillati > Bacillota > Bacilli > Caryophanales > Bacillaceae > Bacillus > Bacillus sp. EKM501B. The sequence goes on from NZ_JAALFZ010000010.1 coordinate 118,007, forward strand.
GGTAGGCCATTTGCAATTATGAAGGGTATGAACATGAATGGCTCTAACGTTTTGAAAAATGTCCCTATTTTAAAGAGGGAAGATGAAAAACAACTTGTAACAGGGGTTGTTTATGAACCAAATATAGAAGATGCACATGGTGATATCATGACGGCTGAAGAAATTGAAAGAGCGGCTTATAATTTTTTAGAGAAATATAGATACATAGATAAAAACCATGACGAGTTGGCAGGAAAAGGAACAGTAGTAGAAAGCTGGATTTCTAAAAATAATACGGTTGTTGGGAAACAAAATATTAAAAAAGGAACATGGCTTATGACTGTTCGAGTAGACGATAGTGAAACATGGAAAGAGATCAAAAAAGGGAAAATCACAGGCTTTTCGATGGGAGGGGTTGGAGAAAGAATGGAGATGCCACAAATGGATGAGTTTACACAAGATGAGAAAGGTGTAATTCGTAAGATGTTTAATTTTTTTAAGTCACATTATGACGAGGAACAAACTCAGGAGATGGATAATCAGTCAGTAAATAGTAAACAAAACTCTAAGATGCAAAAGGTATTTAATTTGTTTGAAGATGTATTTTATGTTGGGATTTGGGAGGGAAATGTAGATATTAAGCAGATGGTTTCCACCTTAGATGAAATGAAGGACATTTTAAATACAATGAAGGGTGGTGATACAGATTTCTCGCCGGAAGATATTACTATTAATTCCATAAATGAAGTAGGCAAAATCTTATATAAGAAAAATGATAAAAAATTTGATGAAATGATTTCTTTGATGAACCAAATTAAAGAAAATAAGTTACAAAAAAACGCAGATCAAAATTCAGATGAGATTGCAGACATTGTAAAGAGAGAAATGGGTCCTTTTCTTGAGAGATTACAGGAGTTGGAAGAACAGTTAAATAAAGAACTTGAATCAACTCATGATACTAATGAATTAGAAAATGACAGAGAATCTAAAAAGACAAGTGAATTTATTCAGAAGGTAATAGACCCCATTTCAAAGAGACTTGAAGTAATTGAGCGATCAGCACAAGTTCGTAAAAGTCTTGGGGCTGATGCCAAACCAACAAACGAGATGAGAAAACCAGTAAATAAATGGGTAGGATTAGATCTATAAAGATAAGGAGAAATGAATCTATGAATAATAAAGAATTATTAGCACGTATTGAACGAATTGAAAAGAGTACAATGACAACAGGAGGAATGAAAGCGGGGCTATTATATCCGGAACAAAGTAAAGAATTTTTCCGAATGGTATTTGATGCAACTCCATTTTCTCAATTGCATCGCAAAGAGATTCGTAAAGCGAAAAAAGGTGAATTAGATAAAATTGCAATCGGTGGTCGAATTTTACGTAGGAAAATGGAAAATAGTGATGATGGCTATCGAGCGGGTGTAGAAACGTCGAAAGTTGAATATGATACAGTTTCTATTCGTTTACCATGGGAGATTACGGAGGAGCTACTTCGAGAAAATATCGAAGGTGAAGGATATGAAGATACTGTTATGACATTAATGTCAACTCAGTTAGGTATTGACCTTGAAGATCTTCATTGGAATGGGGATGTAACTTCAGAAGATCCATTTCTTCAAATTAATGATGGCTGGTTAAAACAAATTAAACAATCAAGTAAATCTCATATTGTCGATCATTTTAAATTAGTGACGGGAACGGGAGATGCTGAAGCTAGCGCCGGGTTTAGTAAAGACTCAATCTTTAATTTATCTAAGGCGATGCCTAATAAATATAAAAATGAAGGTTTAAAGTGGATTATGTCACCTGCTCGTAGAGAGAAGTGGATTGAATATTTAACAACTCGTTCAACTGGCTTAGGTGATGCTGCGTTATTAGGTACAGGGGATCAAGTTAATAAGCCGTTAGGGTATGAAATTGTCACAGTTCCTTCTCTTCAAGATGATGTAATTATTTTTGCAGATCCTAAAAACTTTATTGCGGTAAATACGTATGACACGCGAGTTCGTAAGACTGTAGAAGGTAAATCTGCTGTTATGGAAGATAAGCGATTTTATGTTATTCATTTGGATGATGATGCAGTTATTCAAGAAATGGACGCAGTAGCAATTCTTACTAATATACCTGATAAATTTGGGAATTAAGTAAGGTAATTTGTATATGAAGATTATAGAATTAAAATTAGGCGGTACATATACTGCATATGGCTATACTTTTTTCAACGGAGTAAAGGAAAAGGTTGCAAATGAGAAAGCAAACTATTTACTGAGTACAGGACATTTTAAGTTAATAGATAGTATAGAGGTTAAAAAGAAAGAGAAGTAAAAGAGGTGGAAGGATGGAAATTACTGTACAGGACATAAAGAACAGGGTAAATGTTCAACGAATGCCCGATACGGTAATCCAGGAACTCATTAGTCAATATGAATTGATTACTAAAAACTATTTGAGAAGTAAGCCAAGTAACCCAATGAAAGAGAAAGTTAGAACTAGTAAATTGGCTTGGCTTTCTTTTCGAGCAGAAAATTTGATCAAGGTAATCCATATTGGTTCTGGAGAAGAAGTTACCAGTTCAGTTTTTTCTGATGGTTGCACTGTATATGGTTTAAGTGAGAATCAATTATATGAATTTGAGTATACCATACAAGATTATGATGGGCTTTTGACTTTAATGAAAAAATGCATCATCGATATGACGTGTTATGCGGTAATTCGAACAAATCTACAATATGAAAATATGAAAAAATCAGCAAATATCGGAGATTATTCATATGAAATAAATATTGAATCGCTAGATGAGGAAACTGTTAATAAAAAGATTTTAAAAGTATTAAAAAAATACCGAAGTAGAAACCCTTTAATAGCATTATGAATGAAAGAATAGGCTGTGAACATTAGATATGGAAGAATTATATATACATGAAGTAACTGTGAAAAGGAATCAAAAGGTAAAACAGCCGGCAGGAAATTTTAAAGAAGAGCCTGTCATTATTTATGAAAGAATGAAGTGTCGTGTAACAACACACACAGCGGTAGATAATGAAAGGTTAAAAAGAAATAAACAAAATTTTGAGCCGAATTATAAAATTTATACTTCTGCAGAACATAACATCCATACAAATGATGTAATCTATTTTCATGATTATGTATTTGAGGTAAGAGGAGAACCAAGAAATCCATCATTTTTAAATCACCATATTGAATTGTATTGTGAGCTGTTGGAATAAAATGACGAATACATCGGAGTTCATGGTTACACGTAATGTAGAACAGGTTAAAGAACAACTTAATAAAATGATGGTAGAAAGAATTATAAGTGCTTGCAATCAACTGCAACGAGAAATGAAACAAACAGTATCAGGTAATCACAATGGTGTGAAGTATAAAATTCCACGATCGAGTCGCACATATATTGCTTCAAAACCAGGAGAGACATTTGCTTCTAGAACGGGAGAATTACAAGATTCCATTAAATATGGCTTACATATTACAGATAACGAAGTAGTAGGAACGATTGGAAGCCAATTAAAAAGAGCGGTGTATGTCGAAAATGGTACAAGTACTGTAGAAGCCCGACCTTTTTTCTTAAAAACGTTTGAAAAAGAGCGTGGGGAATTAAAAAGGACATTGGGAGGAGAACAATGACGACAAAAGCGATTGCAACAATTAGAAATATTATTGAGAAAGATACAATTGTGCAAAGTAATCTATCGAAATATGAAGGAGAGCCCGCTCTAACATTTCAAACTGCACAAAATGATATGAAAATGCCTTATGTGGTAATGAGAATTGAATCTAATAATCCGGATGATATAGAGGTAATTGATCGTATGATCCTCACTTTTGATATATATTGTGGCCAAGGTGATTATGAAAAAGCGGATGTAATTTCAAGGCGAATAGAACATTTGTTAGACAGAGAAGCGGGATTGTTAAGAGATTCTGGTATTATTACAATTCATCGAGCAGGCAGTATTACAGTTCCAGATGAAGATCCATCAATTATTCATATTAGTATTAAGTTTCTTGTACGGGTAGGAAGAATGGAATTATATTAAGGAGGGAAAAAAATGAGTTGGAAGCTTATTAATGGTGTACGTGAGGGTACAACTGATAATTTTGTTATTGGACCGGGTGTAATGTATAAAGGTTTTAAAAGTGTTAAAGACCTAGGTGAGATGTTAGGAGCTACTACAGGTGGCTGTAAAGTGGGGTTTACTAGAGAATACTATGATGCTGATATTGATGGTGTTTTAGGAAAACTAGTTCGCGGAAAATGGCTATTAAAAGATGAACCACATATGGAGGTTACACTAGTAGAATTTACGAAAGAAAATTTAGAGTTAGCTCTACCAGGCGTAGATGTAGATAGTACGACTGATAACGATTATAACATTGTAAAACCAACCAATGAAATTAAAGACGCAAGTTATAGTGATATTGCAATAGTAGGTGTAGTTTCAGGAAGTGATATACCGGTTATTTTTGTTATCCGAAATGCAATGGTAGTTTCTTCTGTAGAAATTGATTTAAAAGATGGTAAAGGAACTGTAGGACTTAAATGCAAATTTATTGGTCATTATAGTGAAAGTTCGCCTAATACACCCCCTTATGAAATTTATTTACCAAAGAAAAAAGCACCTAAATTACCTACAACAAGTAAATAAGTTGTAGGTTTTATTTTTAGGTTATAAAAGGAGATATTGAATATGACAACAATGCTAGAAAAAATGATGCATAATAGTACAGAAATTACAATTTCAGGTCAGAAGATGAAGATGAGACGTTTAAATGTAAAAGATGTTTGGCGTTTTACTAAGATTATTTCTAAAGTTGGTCGTCATGCAATGACTGATTTTATGGAGTTTGGGAAAGAAAAGAATGAAATTGATGAAAAAATTCAATTGGCCCAAATGAATGAAGAGCAACAAGAACAGTTAAATGAAATTGAAAAACAAAAAAAAGAAAAGGGTTTAGAGTTTGTCTTTCAATTATTGTCTATGATTCCGGAATGTGAAGATGAGTTTTCGGAATTTTTCTCTAGTCTATTACAGATTAAGCGTGAAGAATTCGATCAGTTACCACCAGAAGCTATGGTAGCAGTTATTGAAGGATTATTAGAAAGTGAAGATTTAATGTCTTTTTTCAATCAGGTCAAGGGTCTAATCAAATCTCAAAGTCTCAAGTGGAACAAACAAGAAATGTAGAAAATGACTCTAATAAATACATAGAAGAAACAGAGCAAAATATGCTAAGGGCTTTTGATAAAGTCCAAAAACGGTATGGATGGACAGATGATTATGTCTTATCCATACCGTATTCTCGTTTAATGGACTTATTTTCTTTTATTAGTCAGGAAGAGCAGCAAGAAGAATTAAATGAATGGAAAAAGATGGCCTTTATCGGATTTCAAACAAGGCAATTAGAAGAAGGAACAACTTTTCAGGACTATTTGCAAGCTTTTGGACTTACTGAATCTACGTCGGATGGGGAAGAAAATGAGACTATGGAAGTTTGGTCCAAAGAGGAATGTATCGACCATGTAAATAAGCTGATTGCAGAGTTTCAGTTTGAAGACGATCAGGAATAAAAAACTTCCTAGTTAGAAAGGGGGGAGTGAATGTTTACAGAAGTATTCCAGTTGTTTGGTACAATTGGAATTAAAGCAGATGAAGCTTATAAGGATTTAGCAAAGTTTGAGGAAAGTTTACAAAAGGCTTCTAAGAACATACAAGAAAAATTTCAAAAACCAGCAGAAGTACTTAATCAAATAAATGGCCAAATTCAAAAATTTGGTAACGGGGCGACCAATGTTTTTGGGAAGATTGGTAACAAAGCGGATCAAGCATATAAAGGTGTAGAAAAGTTTGAAGAGAGAGTGCAAAAAGCCTCTAATACAATGCAAGAAAAAATCCAAAAATCAGCAGATTCTCTTGGGAATATTAGTAAGCAAATGCAAACGTTTGGTGACACTATTTCAAATAAAGTTACAAAACCTATAGAACAAGTCAATAGCAAAGCTTTACAATTTGCTACCGATGTGGAAGGTTCTCAAAAAAAACTACAGGATATGCTTGGGTTAACTGAAAAAGATGCAAAGAGTTTGGCTGGAACTATTCAACCTATCGCTCAACAAGTCGTGAAGATTTCCAATATAGTAATACCATCGTTGAAGCAAACGGTTGAGTTAATCAAATCTGTTTCTAGTCTTATATCTAAGGCGAGTGAAATCATTGGTGGCCTTGTAAATATAGTTAAAACATTAATGCAAATACCGGGTGCAATTACGGCGATTATTAAAGATGCCTTAAAACTAATTAAAGTTTTTAGTGAGTTCGCACAGATATTGACTGGTCTTGGAAAATCAATGTTTTCATTAGTATTAAGTCCATGGGGCATTGCAATACTTTTAATGGTTGGTTTAGTATATGTGCTGTATAAAAATTGGGATTCAATTGTGAAATATACAAAGCAGGCAGTGCAATGGATCAGTGATATTTGTTCTAAAGCCTGGGATGCTATCGTTAAAGTTGCGAAGTCAGTATGGGATAGTTTGTCAAAGTTTTTCTCAAGTTTTTGGGAAGGAACAAAAAAAGTATTCCAATCTGCGGTATCGTTTATAGATAAAATACTTAGCGGTGCATGGAAAATAATTACTACTGTAATTACAATGTATATCAACATATGGAAAAAGACATTTGAAATTGGTTGGAATTTAATAAAAACGATATTTAATACAGTGCTAAACGTAATAAAAAGTGTTGTTAAGTTTGCTTTAGAATTTATTAAAAGCTATATTTCTACTGCTATTAAAACATGGCAAAATATTTTTAAAACTGGCTGGGATATTATAAAAACAGTTTTTACGACGGTGCTAAACTTTTTGAAAACATTTATAAGTGGTGCATTTCAAGCAATTCGCAGCATAATCACGACTGTGATGAATGGGATAAAAACCGTCATTTCTACAGTGTGGAATGGAATAAAGGCAATTTTTACGACTGTATTAAACTTCTTAAAATCAGTTGTAAGTAGTGTGTTTCAAGCAATTCATAGCATAATTACAACTGTAATGAATGGAATAAAGACGGTTATTTCTACGATTTGGAATGTAATTAAAACAGTTTTTATAACTGTATTAGAGACTATAAAGAATTTTGTGGTTACAGCATTTCATTTTATAAAAAACACAATTACGACTGTAATGGATATCGTAGAGTCTATTATTGTAACCGCATGGAATTTTATTAAAGAAACAATAATAGTTGCTGTTCGGACATTTGTTAACTTTGTGGTGGATAACTTTAATAAGATAAAAAACACAATATTTAGTGTTGTTGGTGCTATTAGAGATTTCATAGTAAGTAACTTTGCAGCAATTAAAAAAGCTATCGTTGGAGCGTTTGACGGCATTGTTGATACAGTAAGGGATGTATTCGGTAAAGTTGGTTCTATAGTTAAGGGGATAGCAAACGACGCTGTAAGCTGGGGGAAAGATATTATTGCTGGTATTGGTAAAGGTATGACATCTATGGCTGGCTGGGTTGTTGATAAAGCTAAAGGCGTTGTAGACGGAATACCAAAAGCAGTTAAAAGTTTCTTTGGTATAAAATCTCCTTCTCGTCTAATGATGGAGTACGGCGGATATATTACAGAAGGTCTTGGTGTAGGGATGGAAAAAATGATCCCGGCTGTGGACAAGGCTTCTGGATTGTTAAATAAAGCGGTTGTTCCACCGAAACCGATGCAACTAGTAACGGATGTATCTACCCGAATTGGACAAATGGGGGCACATTCTGCTGATATGATTGGAAAATCTGCACATCCATTTGCTGGGCACTCTTCTGTTGAAAAGAAAACAGATAAAGGTGTTACAATTCAAAATGCTACATTCAAAGTTGCTGTTGAAAAATTGCAAACTGCAGAGGATTTTGTGAAAATGAGAAAATTACTACAAAACGTAGTTGCTGACGATCTAATGGGAATGGCGGTGCGTAATGTATGAGTATATTAAAAACATTGCATAGAAGAGCTGGTTCATATCATCTCTTATGGGATGTTACAGAATTAAAAAGTACAATTAAATATACTATTAATTTTTCATGGCCTGGGACATATAATTTTTCTTTTATGTCCCAAGTTCCTATTGGTTCTGATGGTATGTTACCAGATAAATACTTTATTGTTCGAGTAAATGGTATTGAAAAATTTAGAGCAAGAGGTGCTTATGCCTGGGAAGCAAGAGAAATTTTTGTTGGTGCAGGGCCACAAACAATTGAATTTACAACAATCGGTTACGGTTCTTCTGACGTAGCCTATTTGCGTGATGTTTATTATCATGCATATGGGCCTATACCTACAATTGCAATGATTGAACAAACGAAAATGCCTAAATCCTTAAACGGATTAAAAAATTACAATGTTATGCATGGATATCCTCGTTACCAAAGTACTGGTAATAAAGGATGTGAAGTAGAATTTACTGCTTTATTCAATGATATCAGTCATTGGCGTGAGTTCATGAGTGAAATATATCGCCCTCATATTATTACAGGTGATTATGGTACCTATGGTGGTATTATTCCACCTAATGAAGTTGATGCAATACGTAAAGGAACACTAGTAATAGCAAAGTGTAAATTAATATCTATGTCACAAGCAGGTATTGGAGTTGATGGAATGTGAGAGAAGGATCTATTTCTTTAATCAGAATGTTAGGGAGCTATTTCCAAGTAGGGAATAATGCTCCTAATTTAATTGTTTATATGAAAAAAAGAGAATCTTCTTCTTATGTACAAATACAACATCGTGTAGTGAGCCTGGAAGTGCAGGAGAACGCAGATCAGTTCGCAAGTACATTTTCTATTACCTTTGCTAATGAATATGGGCAAATGGCACCTGATAACTGGTATGGTAAGTTTTCTTCCATTCAAGAATGGTTTTACAACAGTGAAGTAACAAACACAAACCAACTATATCCGCAGACTGAATTTAAGGTTTCTATCGGTTATGGCGAAGAAGCTTTACCGTATATACATGGTTTTGTATCTGACGTAAAGGTGAATGCCGAAAGCGGCACAATATCAGTTACCTGCACAACATCTTATAAAAAGGTTCTACAAAAATCAGTAATTCCAACGCCGGGATCAGATGAAATTGTTGCACCGACTGGAAATGTGTATGATGTAGTGAAATTCTTCCTTGAAAAAGCAGGAGTTACATTACACGGAAGTAGGGTAAACATTCCCGGTACAAATCAAAGCTGGATTATTGAAGGTGCAACTGGAAAGAGGTTTCAAAAGTGGGATGAAATTGTACGGGATATTATAGATACAACATTCCACTACATTAAACATGAACCAGATGGAAGTTGTACATTTATGAAAATGCCAGACTACGAAATTAATGAACTTGCCAAATTTAGTTTTAGAGAAGGGGAAAACCTTATCTCTTTAGATATGCAATTAACAGATCAGGACATTAGTAATAGTGTTGTTATTAAATGTGGAGATTATGCTAATGGTTTTATTAATTCATTCTTACTTAAAAATGTCTCTTTAGGAGATTTGCGAGAGGAAATGATAGAAGTACCTTGGGCAACAACATTCTTTGCAAGAAGGGCAGTTGCTGCAGCTTATCATTTAAAAGCAATTCAAAAATTTAGAACACTTACAGTTGCTGTGATAGGGAATCCGCGAATTCAATTGTTCGATGTGGTTTCCATTTACAACAGGGATTCTGGGCAACAATGGAACTACTTTGTTAAAGGAATTAACACAATGATTTCTGCTGATGATGGATTCTATCAAACTTTAGATTTATCCGTTAACTATGGATATGAACCTACTCCGTATACCGATATAACAGGAATCACAGTAAATGTAGATACATTACGATTAAAGCTGTGGGATTGGGATTATGAGGATGGGGATTTATTAAATATTTATTGTAATAACAAATTAATAGCAGAGAATTACTTTATCCGAAACAATCCTACATATGTTGATATACCACTTGAATATGGAGTGAATATCATCGTTTTTGAAGGGGTAAGAACTCCTTTAGGGGAGCTTACCGGACGATTACAAGTATTAGATACAAAAAATAATATCTTATTTGATTATGGTACTTTACCAGATTTAACGTTTCGTGGAGATAAAGATAACTTAGATGCAGGTCGATATTATATCAAACGCCCAGCAAAAACTTGGTCTGTTACAAGGGTAAATTAGGGGTGATTCTATGATAATGCAAAAGAACTTATATGATCCTATTATGTATTTAATGAAAGGATTAATTGATAGAGAATTTTACAGCGGTGGAAAACCGATGCCTGGTAACGATCCAAATGATGTGTTTAAAGAGGCTATGACCGAAGGGTATACACTGGTTCGTGATGGTGCTCGTTTATCGGCAGTTGATGGAGATAAATATCTGCACTACGATTTGGTTTTTAATGGACAAGCACTACTTGAAAAGGTCATTATATCCCATAAAATAACAGGTAAAAAGATGGAGATGCAACTAATTTATAACGCAAATAAACAATTAGATCGAGTACAACCAAGGCTTATTAATAAAGGTAGCGGTATGTTATCTGATTTACCAATTCCCGATGTGTCGTAATGATGCATGGGGATTTTTTAATACAATAAAAAGGGTGATTACCTTTGTTTGAAACAACTTATATAGCTGGTGGTCGATTAGATGCGCCATTTTATCCAACGAAAACTTTTCCGTATATGAAAGGTTTTATAATGGATTCTAAAGCATGGACAGAAGATAAGATGGAATACGTATTACCAATTGACATGGAGTTTTATGCCATTAGTGTGAGTAGTTCTATGTATGAAATCGATGATAAATGGTCGCTTATTGTAAATGACGGTATTGTCTGTGAGGATATTTATACAAAAAAAATACCAGAAGGTATAAGTCTTATGTCCTATATGCAATTAAAGGCTGGAGATAAAATTATTTTTAAATTCCATAACCAAGGAATTAATAATAAGCAAGTATGGATTGCTTTACAGTTTTTGAAGTAATTGGAGGGAGATTATGAGTTTTGCTGTAAATTATATGGCTGGTGGCCGATTAGATGCTCCATACTTTCCAACCAAAACGATTCCTTTTATAAAAGGAAGAAGAATAGGTGTTTATGAAAATATTCATCATAATGAATTTATAGCACCAGTTGATATGGAGATGATTGCATTTTCTATTGGTGCATCAAAATATAACGATAATGACTATTGGAATTTATATATTAATAATGAAAAAATAGCAGATGAAATTTATATGAAAGATGTTCCCGAAGGATTCAATTTTTCTGTTGTTAAACAAATTCCTGCGAAAGCGATTATCCGTTTTGAATATATAAATAAATCTTTAGAGAAAAAAGCTATTTGGCTTAATTATCAATTTTTAAAAGATTAGGAGTGAAGTAAAGTGGCGTTTATTGAAAAGGTATTTCAAGAGGGAAGTTTCTTAGATGATCTTGTAAATCTAGCAACTAGTAACGGATGGAAAAAGGTTAAAAAGTTTCAAAAGGCTGGGTATTCCTTGCAACTAAGAAATAATTATTATGATAGAGACAGTTTAATTAAATTTGGTTTAGCAGAACACACAATTATTAAAAATGTAGAAGGAACTATGTATGGATTAGTTCAAATTGCTTCTTGGGATATACCTAAAAAAGATGTTACTTATAAATTTGATACAGAAGAGGATAAGGCGGAGTTTATTAAGGATGCAAAATTAAGATATAGTAGAAATCTTGATCGTTCTTGTTTTTATATTTATATGATTGAAAAAGAACCGGTATTTAAAGAAGGAACAGCATCAGTAGTGACTTTTGATACTTTTCCAAAAGGCCTAATAGATGTAGAAGTGAGTAAAACAGACATTAATATGAAGGATGGTTCCCCGGTCATCGCCTATACTGATGCTAATACAGACGTTATGATGTCACCATTTGTAAAAATAACATTACGAAACCCAAACTTACAAGGTGTTGATGTGAAAACAAATTGGTGGCCTGATTCATTAGTTAGAGTAACTGGCCAAGTTGATAAGGATCGTGTGGTTTTATTAATTCAAGCAGATAATACACCTGCATTTGAAAATAATGTAGTTCCGGTTACACCTTTATATATGGGCAAAATTGAAAGCTATGCGAAAGATGATCAAATTGGTGACGCACTTTGGGCAGGGACAGCATTTGATACAGGTGCAGAAAATAGCTCACATGCATTTGATTTTAATGATAAGAAACCATATAGAAATGTGAATGATAGCTTGCCAATTTTAAAAACATATCCTAAATCACCAGGTAATGGTATTGATAACGTTATTATTAAGCGCTCGCGATTAGGGGCTAGATATCAAGCTCATTATATTGCTTGGAATGTTGCTCCGAATGAGATGCCGCCTGATAGAAAAGGAGTAAATGGTGGTCAATATCCACTAGCTTGGCAGTCTCATGATAATGATGAATATAAGTATCAATTTAATCCGTCGGTATATAGTGGTCGAGTTCATACATCTCGTGCTTATATTGTTCATCCAGATGAAGGGGTGCGAGGTTTCTTACCTCATATGGTTTTACTATCTCCTTTAGGATTATTGAATGGGGATAAGTTAAAAGTGCGAAAGAATACTTGTCCAGATACATTTGATATTTATCGTTTTTATAATGTTGATGCGATTTCGCCAATCACAAAAAGACCAGCGACACCATATCGTCCAGCTGGATTAGGAATTTATGAGAAGTCAATGTAAAGGGGAGAGAAAAACATGTGGTTTGATAAAGTAGCTTATTTACAAACATTACCAGTTGAATTAGAGAAAATGATTACAGAGCGAGGATGGAGTCGAAAGTTATACTTTAAAATTAGAAGTGGTATCAATAAATTTATTGATGTTCGATTATTTGAATCGTTAGGTAGCGATGGAGAATGGCGCAGATTTGGAGTGGCAAATGCTTATGATACGAGCGATTCTGATTTTACAGATGGTAGATTTATTCCTGTGGATTCTCCATTAGGAAAGCTAGGCATGGGAGATGGAGTGAAAAAGGAATTTCAAATTCCGACATTTCCTGTAGTTGAAAGTTCTTTATTAGTGTATGTAAATAGCATTTTACTAGAAAAGGATAAATATAAAGTTGATGCTAAAGCGGGGAAAGTTATTTTTAATCAAGCGATTGCAAAAGGAGATAAAATCACCTGTGAGTATCGATTAACAAATGATGCATACGAACCGAATAATGATATGATTTTCTTTACGTTTAACCAATATTTTATTGAGAAGGAAGTAAAGTTATCAGATGCTGAAAGTGATTTAGGAAACGGTACCGGTTCAAAAAAATCATTTAATTTGCCATTTTCAAATTTTGATGAGAATCGTTTTATGGTTTATAGAAATAATCAGATGGTTGATCCGGGGGAATATACAATTTCAGATACAGCAATTGAATTTCAAACTGCCCCAAAAAGTTCCGAGAACATTAAATTTTCTGGAGTGTATTTTCTAGCACCAAAGGCAGACGGAACGTTAGATACTTTAGTAGCCAAGACGTCATTTGACGTGCAGAAAATGGAAAGTATTATGGCAGAAGTATATTCTACAGTTAATTTTGTAAATCCTTCGCCTTATACACCGATTAGTTTTACACCAGAAGCCCGTTTTACAAAAGATTGGAAACGTGATTCTGTCGTTTATATGTATGGAAATGCGAACAAAGACCGTATTGTTATGTTTATGCGTGTAGATCCAACACCAAGTCCTGTTCGAGCATTATTTGTACCATTATATATTGGAAGAATGTACACATTTGATAATGCACCGCGTAAAAACACTGTAATTATTGGTGGTTGTCGTAACGGAGATCAATATAATTATGCGCCTAATAAAAAAATTGGAAATGCAAATTTAGACTACGGAGAAAATACAGGTAATGGAAATGATTCTGTATTATTAGCTCAATCATATACAGGTGCAATGTATCAAAAACATTATTTATCATTTATTACTCACGATATGGATATTGATAGTGGACAAGGTCGATTTAATCCATCTGTCTATAGTGGGAAATATCATTTGTCACAGATTTATATCGTTCATCCTAATGATGGATATGTTGGAAAATTAGATGATGTCTATGCTGTTCACCCAAAAAATATTCAACAGGCCGATGAATTGGAAATTGAAAAGGAAGTTACAAGTGAATCTTTAGGAAAAGGAAATGGAATGAGAAAAGTTTTCCATTTAGAGCATAAACCAAAAGCAGGAACACTTAAGTTGTTCAATGCATGTACTCAAGTTCCTAATACTGACTTTATTTTAAATGAAGATGATAAAACAGTGACGTTTAAAGAAATCCCAATTAACGGGGTAGAGATTACAGCAAGTTATGAATTTGCACAATTATATCGTTATACGTTGCCGACTACCGCAGTCTCTCCGATGACACAAGCGAAAGCAACGCCATTTAATCCGATTGGTCTAGCTATTTATAAAGAAGATATTTAATCATTAATCATATAAGGGGGAATGCAGAGAGTGAGTGAGAAAATTTATTCTATTGCTTCCCCTTCTTTATGTACGAAAAAGAAGAGTCATGTTGTTTCGATTCCTTTGGGATCAACAATGAAGAAAACATATAGTCTCTCGCTTTCTGTTTTAAATCCTTTTGTAAAAAATGCGAATAATTTTCCAGTCAGTTTGCCACCATATTCAAGATTCAAAGCTGTTAAGGAAGAAGATGCTGGGGTATTTGCAACCAAAATAGTAAAGGGAAAAGGTATATTAACAGACCTTGTTGTAGAGGCAATAAGGCAAGTTGAGGTGACTGCTAATATTGCTAAAGTGGATATTGCAAACCTAATGCGGAGTATCAACATGGAACTGTTAAGCATACAGGATTCTAAACCGCTTAAAGAAATTCTTGCAGATGTTCATTACTATCAGAAAGCAATGCAACATGACCGAACTTTTGATATGGAACATATGGAAGGGAACAATGGAAGCAGATTAGATACAAAGTATGCAGATGTAACAGAAATGTCTAGTACAGATCGTAAGATATATAAAGCAGGTAATATGCTCCCAATTGAGCAAGAGAGAGTAAAACAGAAATTACGAGAATTTGCAACCAATGTAGATGAAATACCGCGATGGGTACAGGTTGCACGTATTTTATACGGCGAAGGGTTTTATGAAACAATATTGACTGAAAGAAGAGAGCAAGAAATAGGTAGTACTGTAGTTAGAAATTTGGATCATGTAGAGATTAGCCAAAAAGAATTACCTGTACAAGATATAAGTGATTTTGAGCTTTATAATAACATGCCAAGAGAAGTAACTACTTCTTATGAGGAATTTGATTTATTTACTGATACAGGAATTCCGGTTTATATGCCAGATTATGATTTGTTTGCTCGTAAACAAAGAGAAATACAGGCTCGTAATATAAATTACAATACAGCGAATAGAAATGCCATTCAGCGAAATGGTGAAATAAATTATTTTGAATTTGTAAATAGAAAAGCGCTGAAGATAGATGGAAGATTTATTAATATAGAAGATTTAGAACGTAAAAAGTTAGAACTTCAAACTAATGAATATGATGTGTCATTTGCGGACCGCATAATGGAAGACATATATACATATGGTGGCCATGTATATAATAACGCTCAAAAACTATTAATAGAATATGATTCATCTCACATAGAAATGAATGACATGAATCATATAACGCATGAATATAAAAGTAAATTCATAAGTGAATATGAGTTATTGGAAAGACAGTACCATTCTAATGAGGTAAATTTAGTAGAAGCATTGATGGTATCAATTCAGAATCATTTGTACATGGATTATAATCTTCCAGAAATGATACAGAGTGATGTGCTCACAAAAGAAGTAGAAGTAAAATTAGCTGAAGAAGAACAAGTTAATAAGAAAACGAAACATGTATGGACTGAATATATACACCATGAGGAAATGGACCTAATACATAAA
Source organism: Bacillus sp. EKM501B (assembly GCF_011800505.1). NCBI lineage: Bacteria > Bacillati > Bacillota > Bacilli > Caryophanales > Bacillaceae > Bacillus > Bacillus sp. EKM501B. The sequence continues at coordinate 134,015 of NZ_JAALFZ010000010.1, forward strand.
CAATTATTGGGGACTATTCAAGATAACTATGAATTTGCTAGTAGACAAATCAAAAAATTGACCGGATTTTATGAGGAATTTGATCTTTTTAATAGTTTAGGAATCCCAGTTTATATGCCAGACTATGATTTATTTGCTCGTGTACAGAGAGAACTACAAGCGAAACAAATAACAGTTAATTCAGCTAAAAGAGACATACGTTCAGTATATGGTAATGTTCGTGATACTGATTTAGCAGATAGAAGCATGCAAGAGAAAGAGGGAGTCTTTTTCGATGTAGCTGCTATTGATAGAAAAGTATTACAAATGGAAGTGAATGTACATTCTTATGAACTTTCTAATCGAGTTATAGGTGAGCAAGAAGATATGGGGATATATGGATATGAACATTTCAATCGAGTAAATGGACAGTATCATACTGCTCAAGCAGATATATCGTCCATGAATCGGATTCTAGGTGAAATAGAAACTCCATTTACAAATGCGTATGAATTAGCAAAGCGCGACCTTCATGAGTTGTTAGTGGAGGATGATAGAGTAGCGAATTCTGTATTGTATGATCGATTGTTTATAAGTGAAGAAAGTAATGAACCAATAACAAGTGAAAGAGTTAAAGTCGATAATGAATCAGAATGTATTAGCCCTGTAGAGTTTACAAAGCAAGAACAATTGATAGCACATAATGAAGAAGGATATGACCTTGTTAATAGACATGTAAAAGAACAGGAATCTCGTTACGAAGAATTTGATCTTTTTGATTTAATAGGAACTCCAGTTTACTTACCGGAGTATGATTTGTTCGCAAGGATTCAAAGGGAATTACTAACGAATATAGAGACAGCTGAAATAGCAAATAGAGAAAATAATATAGAAGCAGAAATTAATACGGTTGATTCGATTGGTCATCTAGTGAATGAAGTAGCAACTAATATAATTGATAGTAATGATATAGGACATATTGAGAAAGAGTTACAAACTAGTATTGAACAATATGAAACTGCAACGAATAATAGGAATTGGTATGCAGAAAGTACTATATCTGATCCGATGACAAAGCGAGTGCCAGAAATAGATACGCATATAATCGCTACTGATCAATTAGAGAGAATAATAAAAGAACGTAATACAAATGTAATTAAGGATGAAGAATTAGAACGACTTACGAAACAACTCATAATGAAAATTAAGCATTTTGATGATATGCGACAAATTAATAATGAGTACGAGTCAAATATTTTTGAAACAGACGAATGGCAAAGAAAATTAGATAATAAAGCAGCAATACATGAATATGATATAAGTGAATTTGAAAGAGAACTAGCTAGTGAAGAAATCCGTACAACTTTAACGAATAAGTACAATACTTTTAATACTACTATTGGTCATATAGAACAATCCAGTCGAACAGTAGACAGCGAAAGTATACTTGTTGAAAGTGATACTTTTGTATTAGAAAAAGAACTAGAAGCATCGTATGAAGAGTTTGATTTATTCGAAGGATTAGGAATTACAGTTTACTTACCAGATTATGATTTGTTTGCAAGAACCCAAAGAGAATTACAAACAAATATAGATACGTATGAAATAATGAATAAAGAAAATGAAACAAGAGCAGAAATTAGTTCATTCTATCAGTTTGGTAATGTCTTGCAAGAAGTTGATGCGACTGTTGCAACGATAGATAATGTAAAAGTCGTAAAAGAATTAGCTGCAAAAATGATTGATAAAGAGAATTTTAAGATTATTGACAGAGAGTTACAGATTAGTATTGAACAATATGAAACCGCAATAAATGATCGAAACTGGTATGTAAAGAATATTACATCTGCCCCAATGGAAAAGCTTATGAAAGAGGCAGAGGCAAATATAGTAGTCACGGATCAATTTCATAAAGATGTAAGAGAATTTAATACAAATGTAGTGAAGAATGAAGAAGTAGAACGTACAGTACGAAATATAATGATGAATATTTTAGAATTGAAGGATATGCATCGGAAGTCAATTGAAGAGGCTTCAAATATACATGAGCTATATGAATGGGAAAGAAAATCAACTCATAAAGCATCCATAAATACATACGGTATGTTTGAAAATGTAAGAGAATTATCTGGTATAGAGATCCAAACAACTCCAATGAATAGAAGAAATCTCGTTCATACGAATATATATGAAATAGAACAATTTAATCGCATTTTAGACAACGAAAGTATACTTGTTGAAAGCGATACGTTTAAATTAGAAAATATCTATCAGGCAGAAGAACCGGTTGAATTTGAGGAAAGCGATATATTAATCGAAGAAGAACCAAAAATATGGTTAAAACATAGCCGGGAATCTTGGTGGAATAATTGGAATTGGAAGAAAACGAGATAATAAAGTAGAGTGCTAGATTAGTTTTTATTTAAGTATATGATATCGAATATTTGTATTTTATGGCATTATGTAATTTTTAAAATTGAACTGCTAGAGCTGTTGTAAAAGTAAAAGCTTAAGCAGTTCAATTGTATTTTAAATGTCTTTTAGTAAGTAAATTAGTTCCTTTCTGTTATGCATGAAATATTTAAATTTATTGATCCATCAAGCTGTTAATACAAATAGTTAGGGCATAGTAATTGCTACTGATGGAGCAATTGAAATTATTTTAAGATAAAAATGGAGAGGTGATATGATGGTGAGAGTATTAACTCAGCCCGAACCAGGGTGGCAGCGTATTGATGATAGCGATAGGAATATTATCTTTGAAGGAGAAAATTGGTTTAGTGGATACTCTAAATACTCTGATAATTATTTGAAAACATTCCACTATAAAAGTTCTAGTCAACCATCAAACTCAGTACAGATTAAATTTTCTTTCGTAGGTACTAAACTTCGGCTTATTGGACTTGTTAATAATGGTGGTTATGATAGATATGCAACAATCGTTATTGATGGCAATACAGAGAGATTAGATTACGATGCATGGGAGGGAACAAGGCAAGCTGTTATATATGAGAAAACAAATCTTAATAAAGGGCCGCATACAGTAACGATTCTAGGTACATACTTAAATCTTGATGCAATTGATATCGATTCTGATGGTTATGTATTTACACCCAAAAAAGTAGGGGAGATATTAGATAAACCTGATCCTGGTTGGAATCGTTTCGATGATGCTGATTCATTAATTAAGTATGGTGATGGTGCTTGGAATAGATTTACTGATGATAGGTACTATAATAGTACAGCAGTATATTCCCTTACCAAATCAGTTGTAGAATTTTCATTTAAGGGTACAGGTGTCAGACTTGTTTCTAAAAGTGTTAATTTAGGTTATGGTCCTGTAGATATAACGATCGACGGTGTCAAAGAATCATACAATCCAGTACTAGGTTCAGATAACTGGAAAGTTCTACTTTATAATAAAGAAGGTCTAAAAAATGAAGTTCATTCAGTTAAGCTTGAGGGTCCTGAAGGAATTATAATGGATGCTATTGACATTCTTGATGGAGAATTAGTAAAAACTGCTAAAGTAGGTGACGTTCTGCTTCAACCTGAAACTGGTTGGAAACGAATTGATGATACTGATGTTAATATTAAGTATAGAGGAGTTTGGAAGAACGATGTTGTTAACTCAAGTCTTTATAACTCTACATGCCATTATAAAGCTCCTGAAGTAGATAATAACCCAGCATCGATACGTTTCGACTTTGAAGGTACAAAATTAAGAATTATAGCCTTGACAGTTAATCCTTACGACTCTGATGCAAAAATACTGATTGATGGCAGAGAAGAAGTAATAAACTTCTCGTCAACTGATACTATATATCAACGTTTAGTTTATGAAAAACTGAATCTACCTCAAGGAGTTCATAAGGTCGAAATAAAAGGACTGTATATAAACTTAGATGCTATTGATATAGATGAAACTGGTTCGATGATTAAACCGCCTGTTGAAGTTGGAGACGTTCTATTACAACCCGAAGATGGTTGGAAACGATTTGACGATTCAGATAGCTTAATTAAGTATTCTGGAACATGGACTATCTCTACACCTGATGACAATGGTTACAATAGAACTGTTCATTGGACTGGTCGTACGTCTGCAGGAATTGTTTCTGCTACGTTTGCATTTTATGGCACGTCCTTACGAATTATTGGATTAATGACAGAGTATTATCAAAAAGGAATTATCACGATAGATGGTATTACAAACGATATAAATTTCAATCGAACAGGGGTAACAAAATGTGCTCTTTTATATGAGGAACTTAACTTAGTAGAAGGGAAGCACATTGTTACAATATCAGGAGAAAAAATCAATTTAGACGCTATTGATATAGATAATAAGGGCTACTTAGTAAAACAAGCTGAAGTAGGTGATGTACTTAATACACCGGAATCGGGTTGGACAAGGCATAACTATGATTCTAAGTTATCTAGTGAGAAGCGCAAAATTGAGTTATTACCTCAAGACGTATGGAAGACTTTCGAAGATTATACTTGGACAGGAGTTAAGAATGTCGGTCAGATTAGATTTAAGTTTTTCGGAACGGCATTTCGAATCATCTCTAGGTGGTTTAGTGATACTACAAAATCAGCTAAAGTAACGATAGATGGAATGGCTAGTGGTACTTTCGCACAATACGGTGATCCGAAAGATGGATTAAAATTATGCTACGAGAAAATGGGTCTTTCAAAAGGTATTCATAGTGTAGTAATTGATGTAAATGAAAACATGAACTTGACTTTATGTGCAATTGATTTACTAGGTGCAGACTATTTTGTAGATTATGATGCAACTGTAGGGGAAGTTATAACTATTCCTGAAGTTGGTTGGAAACGAATTGATAATATAGATACAAATATTCAGTATCTAGGTAGCAATTGGACAAGTGATTCAGATTCTACCAGACAGTACTACAATAACACTTGCCATAACAACTTGAACACCGATAAATCAGCTCAAATTAAATTTAATTTTAAAGGTACTAAGCTGAGATTGATTTGTTCTGTTTATGAGAATCATAGTAACAAAGTTGCAATAAGTATAGATGGTCAAGTTCAGTACTATTCAGAGTCGAGAGTTGTAGATAGAGCTTATGGAAGTGTTTTATGCTACGAGAAATTAGGATTAGCTGATGCCGTTCACGAAGTTACTATTAAGTGTGAAAACCCTGGTGCACTCTCACTTGACGCTATAGACATCGACGACAATGGTTCAATGAGTAAACCTCCTATTAAAGTAGGAGACCAATTATTACAACCGGAGGCGGGTTGGAAGCGTATTGACGATACCGATTCTAGTTTTAAATATGTAGGTGATTGGTGGAAGTCGGGTGATACTACTCCTGAATGGTTTAACAATACATTCCACTATGTTGACGGAGCTTCAGGGGAAGTGCAATTCCAATTTTCAGGCACTAGACTTAGAATTATTGGTTGTATACACGAGTCCCAGTATCGAAGTAACGATATTAAGATTATAATCGATGGTCAAGAGGAATTTTACAGTGAGCAAGCTACTAAAGTTGGATATCAAACATTGGTTTATGAGAAATTAGGTTTAGCAGAAGGTGTTCACGATGTGGTTATTAAATCCGGAACTAATTCACCTTTCCCGTTTACTTTTGATGCTATTGATATTGATAGTGACGGAAGTATTGAAAGACCACCTGCTAAAGTAGGGGACCAGTTACCTCAACCAGAACCTGGCTGGAAGCGTATGGATGACGCAGATTCAAATATTCGATATGACGGAAAATGGAATTTTATAACTACTCAGAAAGGTGCATACAATGAAACTCTTCATTATTATTCTACACCATCGGGGAGTACAGAAGAAGCGTCTGCTACCTTTAAATTTAAAGGGACTAAGTTAAGACTTGTAGCATTAAGCAGTTACTTCCAGAAAAAAGCTATTTTAAAGATTGACGGAGTATCTTACGACTTAACTAAGGTTGAAGGAAGACCACCAATTTACGGAATTCAGCAAACCTTAATGTTCGAAGCAACTGGACTTGAAGATAAAGAGCATTTAGTTGAGTTATCTGGTATAGACATAACGCTAGATGCAATCGATATTGACAAAACAGGGTCTTTAGTAAAACCCAAACCACCTGCTAAAGTAGGAGACATTCTATTACAACCCGAACCAGGATGGACTCGTGTAGATGATACAAATCCGTTAATTCATTACAGAGGTGATTACTGGGCTTTAGCTAAGGATGGAGGGTATGAAGGCGGATACAATAAAACAGCAACTTTTAGAGTTCCTGACCACTCGAACAGAACATTAGGGACAGTAGAGTTCTCTTTCAAAGGTACAGGCCTTCGTGTCATTTCAGCAACCTACTCCGAAAGTTCTTGGGAGGATGTTTCCATTGAAATTGACGGTGTGACTGAGAAATATAAGGTTAACACTACAACTGATCGAGCCAAGACTCAGTATCAGGTTATACTATACGAGAAAAACTTACCCGACAGCGTTCATAAAGTAAAACTTTCAGGTACTCAATGTACATTCGATGCTTTTGATATAAAAGGAGGAGAATTAGTAGAAACTCCTACTAACCTTGGTGATGTATTATTCGAGCCTCAACCTGGTTGGCAACGAATTGACGATACAGATAGTAATATTGAATACAATGGTGTATGGGCAACAACCGATGCTGATGGTAGATGCTACAACAAAACCATTCATTATAAACATGCAAGTTCAAACATCCCACCTGATTCTAACCCAGTTTCTATAAAATTTAATTTTACAGGGACAAAGCTTAGAATTATTGGAATTGGGTTATCTGAGTATGAATCTGGCGCTAAAATTCTAATTGACGGAGTAGAAGAAACTATCAATTTCTTTAGACCCTCAGGTTTAACTGCTATCTACCAGTCGTTAATATACGAGAAGTTAGGTTTATCAAATAAATTGCATACGGTTGAAATAAAAGGTAAATTTATAAATCTCGATGCTATTGACATTGATGAATCTGGTTCAATTGGAGGGAAGCCATCAGTTAAGATCGGAGACCAACTAAAACAGCCAGAGGCAGGTTGGAAACGCCTTGATGGAACCGACTCGTTACTTAAATATCAGGGTACTTGGGAAAAAGGCTCATCTTCTGACTGGTATAATGGTACTTATCATTATGTAAAAGACAATGACTCTAAAGGTGCAGTTGAATTCGATTTTTATGGAACTCAGCTTAGAATTATTACTTGCTTCGATGTTGCATCATATCGTACAGATGACATATCAATTACAATTGATGGCGTGACAGAAAAGTATAGCGAGATAGCATCTGCTAAGGTATATCAAGGTCTTGCATATGAGAAGTTAGGCTTAACTAAAGGGAAGCATAGAGTTAGAATTCAGTGTGGAACTAAAGGCACTTATCGACTTAATATTGATGCAATTGACATTGATGCAGATGGTTATATTGAAAAACCACCTATAACAGTTGGAGATTTCTTAGCTACACCAGAAGACGGTTGGAAACGTTTCACGAAGGAGAATATGTATTTCGATTATACCGGTGGCATGGATTACCAAAATCAAACACCACCAATCAAGTACTCGTTCGATAAAATTCAGTTTAGATTCTTCGGTACAAAATTTAGATTGATTTATTCGTCTAACTTAGGCTCAAATGAAGAACAACTTGGTCACGTATTAATTGACGGAGTGAAGTATCCTGTTAATATGTTCCCTGTATCCGGACCAGCTAAAGTCGCTTGTGAAGTACTTAACTTAGATGAAGGATACCACGTGGTATCAGTCAACGGTGGAACTCATGAAGGTTGGGACCCTCAATTTATTGGTGTTGATATCGACGCTACTGGACATATTGATAGACTACCTGTAAGTATTGGTGATGTTTCTACTTATCCAAACTATGGATGGAAACGTTATGATGACAACTCCACATACATTCAATATGATACTAACTGGAGTAAAAACGTAGCCTATAACGGTGCTTATGGCGGAAAAAGTACTTGTGCTAAAAAGGGTAAAAATGCAAGTATGGTATTCAGATTTAAAGGTACTAAGTTACGATTCATTATTGGTTGTGCTACTAATCAATATTATTCAGATAGAATCAGAGTGAAAATTGATGACTTACCGGAAGAGCATTTTGACGCTATTGCACCACAAGATACAAACCAAGTCTTGAAATATGAGAAACTCGGTTTAGAAGATATTGAGCACGATGTAACGGTAACAGTTATTACAACTCAACCCGGTGCTTTAGAATATGACTTCCGAATGGATGCTATTGATATTGATGACACTGGTAGTCTTGTTTCACGACCTGGTGTAGGAACTGCTCTGAATGAACCGGAAAAAGGTTGGAAACGGATTGATGATACCGATCCATTAATTCGTTATATCGGTAACTGGAAACTAACCACGGGTAATGATAAGCACTACAACAAGACAACTCATTACAATCTCGACAAGAAACTTGACACGAGTTTCGAATTTGAGTTCGTAGGTACTAAATTTAGACTTCTAGCTTATGGCGACAGTGGTTACGATACAACCTCTAAAGTACTTATTGATGGTAAAGAAGAAACTATGGTTTACAATAGTCCTTCAGGTAACCAAGTCATACGTTACGAGAAAATAGGTTTAGACCGTGGCAAGCATACTGTAAAAGTGATTGGTAAAGCTATGTCGTTAGATTCCATTGACATTGATGCTGACGGATACTTACTTGCTAGATTAGGTGACAAGTTAGTTGAGCCGGAACCTGGTTGGGTACGTTTTGACGATACTCATAAGAATATTGAATACAACGGTTTCTGGAAAACAACTGAAACTGATGTTAGTTGCTACAATAATACTCATCATTGGAAGAGTAAGGAAGACAATAACGATAGCACCATCTCGGCTAGATTTTTATTCAAGGGTACTAAGTTCCGATTAATTAGTATGACAAGTCCATCCTATCCGGAAGACATTGAATTGAAAATTGATGGCCAAAAGGAAATCCTTAAACTTTCAGGAGAAGTTATGCAATACCAAACACTTGCATATGAAAAGAAAAATCTTGAAGATATGATTCACGTTATTGAGTTGTCAGGGAAATACATCAGTATCGATGCTATTGACTTAGAAGAAGGTGCAACACTATTAAAACTACCTGATGAGAAATTAAAACCATATCAAATAAGAAGTGGTTTAATCTTTAAGGATGATTTTGATACGTTCGATTCCAGATGGATTGCATCTCCTGTCGGTAGCTATTCTTTAATTGATCGAAAAGGATATTTTAGAATGCTACACAATGTTTCGCGTGACACATTATTACTTGCAGACCTTCCAAATGAGAAAGAATTCGCATTTGAAGTATCTGCTGATTATACGCCAACCCATGAAGATGACAAAGGCGGTATTATCGTTTGGAAAAACGGTGAGGAGAATATTGAGTTTTTAGAAACAGAAGATGGTACTCGAGAAACAACTGAATTGAAGTGGATGGCGTGCAAAGATAATGAAGATTGGACGTTTTTTTCTGATTATGGCGAAGGTTTTAATTTTTACGACTCAGATAGAATGAGCTGTAGTAAGTTTGGTGTTGTATTAAAAAAAGGATCGAATTCAAAATTTGTAAATCTTGATATTGATTCCATTATTGCTACAAGAGGAAGAAAGTTAACCATTGCTAATATAGCGCCGAATATAAGTGTGAAGATGGAAGATAAATTTGGGGGAATTATTTTCAATGGAAATACAGGGTATAACACTGGTATTCAAATTACTCTCCCGTCACTAGAATTTACAGGTAAAGTTATTTTGACAAATGTAGAAGGTAAAGAATTAGGTGTTATTAAGACTACATTTTATGGTGGAGATGTATATGGATTCGGATCTAATTTAGAAATTAAATTTTCAGGTGAGGAGCTTTCAACATTAGCACAAACTCGATTGCCAGATATGATATCAGGGAAATCAGAAATTATGCTAGAACTTGTGAATCCTTCAGTTGCACGAGCGAATAATGTGAATTTAAGTATTGCTCAATATGAAGATAAATTTGGATGGTCATGGGCGGATCTTGCGTTAGACAGTAATGGTAAACCAGGTCAATATCAAGATAGTATCAATATTCCTTATGTAAATCCAGAAAAAACAATAAAGTTTTGGTTAAAAGTAACAAAGGGAACAGATTATGTTGGGCTTGCTCCATTACAATTTCAAATACATCTTGAACATGAGTAGCTGGGGGGTGAAAAGATGGGAACATCAATGGTCGTAAATCGATATTATAAGCAAGAAGAACAAACAGAAAATATTCTTCCAAAGCTTATCGAAAAAAAAGTAAAGGTTGAGATTAATAGTAATGAAAAGAAGTATATACCTATTGAACTAGGTATAAACAAGTATGAACTTAGGACAATCTTTATTGAAAATACAGCAAATAATGATTATGAGTGTACAATTTTTGATAAACAAAAAGATGGGCAAATTCAGTACAGCAGTATTAAAGAAAAAAGAACATACGATATAATCAATATTCCTTGTGACGATAAAGATCAAACAAAGTCTTGTCACCTATTTATTGAAAATTTTAGTAATGTTCCTTCTTTGTATACTGTGGTATTAAAAGTAACAACATTAATTTAGAGGTGAAATTAAATGACTAAGGCTATTTTTACAAAGGGAACATGCAAAAAATATGAGTTATTTGATACATTTGTTCAGGTAGCATTGAATGGGGGATGGAAACTCCGTGAAGGAACTAACCTAACTGATACTACTATTGATCTATATACTAATGGTTACAATGAAGACAAACATTTGGCGATTCGAATAAATTGTCTTGATGGTAACTATTCTGGTTATAATATAAGAACAACAAATCACTCTGATGGCTCAATCGCGATGGGTGCAATACAACAAGATGGAAACTTTACCACTCAAGATGCTTTTAATACTCTTTGCTTCTTTCCAGGTCGTCAATACAATGATTTTAGCACAAGTGGAGCTCGTCAATATGATAGGCTATATGATATGGAATACTATTATTATGTGGATAAAGAAGTTATTGTTTTTTTAGTAACACCATTTAGATATACGAATCTAGGTAATACTTTAATATTTATAGGTTTTCCAGAAGAGTCATTTGTTGAAGAAAGTCGAAAAGAAGAAAAAAAACCTTATTCAGGTGCTATATATGCCAACAGTGGTCATTCTGGTTCAGATATCGGCCAATATTCCGCAAGGATAACGGAAACACCTAAAAATTTACTAGCGTTACCGTATAGAACAACTATGGCGCAACGAACTTTAAGTCTTGTCTCTCCCCTTTCTCCTAATGTGGACAACAAGTTTGTATTGAGCGAGATATTTTATGGAGATAGTAATACAGGTTTAAGAGGACGTTTTGGTAGAATCTATTTATTGTCACCTGGTGGAATGCTAGATGGTGATATAATCGAAATTAAGGTTGAAAATAAGATTCAAAAATATCGTTATACTGCTTTGGGCGGTGCGAGTAATAACTATACGTCATTTGTAACTTATGCGGTAGCAATAAGAGTAGAGTGAGGGGATTGAGATGGAAGTAATTTATAAAAAGGGCTCGTGTAAACGGGGCGAATTGTTTGATGTATTAGTTAGTAAGTTTGTAGAAGGTGGTTGGAAAATACTTGAGGATGAAAGCAATCTTAAAAATTATAGAGTTGTGTTACACTCAAAAGGAAGTTTAGGAAATACTCCAATGTACATAGGTTTATATCCTTACGCAGGGACGAATGTTCAAGGGAATGATTCGTATAACATTAAAACTTCAAGATACTGTAATGGGTATTTTAGTATATTTAATGATTGGGATTTTAATCAAAAAGTAAACATTTCTACAATTAGTGGTACTCATAGATTGAACTTTATTAATGGAGAGTCTTCCTTATCATCAAGTTACGGTGTGACATTAAGTACAGAAATCCCTATAGAGTACTATTATTATTGTGATTTAGATCGAGTTGTTTTTATTGCAATTCCTGACGTGGTAAAGTGCAAACAAGATAACAGTGGTGTGGATTCATCTCCCATAGTTCATTTTTTTGGTATACCTGAAGAAACTTATTTACAAGAAAAAAACGTTCCTTCTTATTCTTGTGTAATACACGCAGGAAGTAGTACGAGTCACAGTAAAAGTAAATATCTTATATGTAACAAGCCAGCTGCATTGCTAGATACTGCGGCATATGAGATGTCATTTTCGTATTTTGATGGCTGGCCGGGGCCTGCTGATGGAGGTGCTGGGGCAGGACCTATGATGTTGACGGATTACTACCTCGATGATTCACAAACAGGTCTAAGAGCAAAACTTGGTTTTATATATTCATTTGTACCAAACGGTAAGATTACTAGGGATGATACTATTGAGCTCGATACTGAAATTGGTAAACAAGTGTATAAACCGTTATTTACTAGTTCTAGCTATTATTCATCGTTTCCTAGAACAACTTTAGCTATTAGAATAGAGTGAGTTAAAAGGAGGGGAAGAATGTGACTGCATTTAAAGGTACTATATTGAATTTAAATAGATCGACAGGTATCCGAAGAATGAATAAAGGTATAGTTAATAAATTGCCTGTTAAATTAGTTAAAAGAGATTATGGTAGACGTGTCGATGTAGTTGAAAAAGCGAAAACCTCAATAAAGCCAATAGGTCCTATGAGTGGAGAACGAACTTTAGTTATTGGAAAGGCAAAAACCTCAATCAAGCCGATTGGCCCTATGAGTGGAGAGCGAACTTTAGTTATTGGAAAAGCAAAAAGTCCAATAAAGCCAATAGGTCCTATGAGTGGAGAGCGAACTTTAGTTATTGGAAAAGCAAAAAGTCCATTAAAGTTGATAGGGATTATGGGTGGAGAGCGAATTTTAGTTGCTGAGCAATCAAGGTTAATGCCTAGTTTATTTTTAGCAGGTGGTGTACGTATTCCAAATGCAAGAAGAGAAGGGATTTTTCTTCAAAATCCATATGAAGTAGAAGGACACAATGGAGAGCGAATATTACCAAGAAAAGAACCATTAGAAGCGCCGTGGAAGCACTCAATTAGTAAGTAGAAAAAATAATTATTTAGAGATTTTTAGAAGAGTAAAAGCTATTTTCATATCTGAAGGGAATTTAATGTCTATGAAAATGGTGTAGCTAAGTATTTTTTTGCTTGGAATATGATACTTAGAGAACATGCTCATTTAAAACAATAGCGTGCCAAAGCAGGCTTTTTTATTTTGCTTTGAAATGTAAAAAGGGGGGTGAAAGTTTGGAACGAATTCATGAGCTTGTAAAAACATTAAATGTACTGGATGTTATTAATACCACCCAATTTAAAGTTGCTTCTGTAATTAGTGGAGGATTGGGAACTATATTTAATTTTTTATATGGTAAATCTAATTTAATTTGGATTATCATTTTAGTATGGGTAGTTGTATTAGATTGGATAACTGGTAGTAAGGCTTCAAAATTAGATGGTACGTATTCATCACAATATGGAATTGAGGGCATTGCGCGAACTGTGGTGCTTTTTTTATTACCTTCTTTAGCGCATTTATTTGATATTGCATTTAAACTACCAGAGTTTTTCTATTTTATGGTAACGGGTGGTTTGATTTATCATATTTTTAATAGCTTTACAGCCAATTGTGTACGAATTGGCTGGGATAGATGGATTCCTACTTGGTTGTTAGAAAGTGTATCTTCTGAAATTGAAGCGAAAATTAGAAGATCGGAATCTAGAAAAGAAAAAATTTAAATAAAGACAAATTTAAATAATGATAGCAAAAGGAGCAGTCTCAATTGAGTTGCTCTTTTTGTTTATCGAGATTTTATTTCAGGTATTCAATAGGGAGCATGCGCAGCATTATTTGTATGGATGCTTTTTATTACACAAAAAAGAATGAACAGCGTGAAGCGCAGTAACAAGCTGTTATTCAAAAGAACCAGGAAGTTATTGAAGAATAGGCAAAAGCTTTTAGAGCTATTTCTAAAGACGTAACAGAAATGAAATAAAAACTATTTGAAGGAGATGTTCAGTAATGGGACACATTGTAGATATTTCAAAATGGAATGGAAATATTAATTGGGATGTAGCAGCAGCTCAATTAGATTTAGTAATTGCTAGGGTACAATATGGTTCAAATCTAGTAGATCATTTGTATAATGAGCATGTAGCCAAATCAGAACAATACGGTATTCCACATGCTGCATATGCTTATGGATGTTTCGTATCAGTAGCAGATGCAATTGTGGAAGCTAAGGATTTCTTAGCAAGGGTAAATCCTAATGCTAAATTCCTTGTATTAGATGTGGAAGATGACACAGTAAAGTCAATGAAAAGCAAAGGTAACCTTAGTGATTTAGCTAAAGCATCACAAGCTTTTATTGATACATGTAAAGCAGCAGGTTGGAAAGTAGGATTTTATGTAGCACACCATATGTACGGTGACTATAATTTACAAAGTGTACAAGCTGATTTTATTTGGTTACCAAGATACGGAACAAATGACGGTATTCCACAGAAGAAACCATCCTATACTTGTGACATTTGGCAATATACCGATAATGGTTATATTGATGGTATTGGAAAAGTGGATATTAATTTATTGCAAGGTAACAAAACGCTAGACTGGTTTACTGGAGAGAAACAATCAAAACAATCTGTTGCTAATGGCGGTTATCAATATGTTAAATCTGGTGGTTTTGGTATTTCATTGGTTAAAGAAGCTCTAAATGCTATGAATGAGCGTGGAACTAAAGGGCAAGTTATTTCTGATCCATTAACTGGTTTAGCATACTTGCAAACCGAAGTGTTACCAAATGGTGAGCTTGATAAGATTACAGCTTGGATGGACGAAAGAAACTGGTGGTACGAGTATTTGAAATAAAACATAAGCCGTCCTGTTGGGCGGCTTTTTTTATTTCTATGTAAGTGAACTACCCGCCACTTAACGTCCTAACGGACTGTTTGAAGTGGGGGTAGTTCAACTAGAATATCAGTTCATTAAATTAGAATCTTCTAAGCCAAATGAACATCAATTTGAACTAAAATATGCTGGATTTATGGAAATGAAAAAATAAAATATATAAGAGATTGGAAATACATTGAAATTAAAATAGATATCTTACCTTTTGGACTATTGATAAAGGAAAACTATGATGAATTTGTTCTACTTTACATGTTGGCATGCAGTATTATAAGTTAAAAGGCGATTCCGAATTCTGGTAATGAAAAATCGATCAGAAGCTTTCTTATATAATGTTTCAAAGTCCATTTCAATTGAAATGGACTTTATTATCTAAAAAAGTTTATTTGAATTCGGTCCTATTTGGTTAATAAAACATTTTTATTGAACAAAAAACTCAATTAAAGATTGAATTTTCTTAATAATTAGTTTTAATTTTATAAAAATGTTATGTAATCCTATGGAATAAAATGTATGATATATTTGAATTGTAATATATAAAATTAAGAGGAGGAATTATAATGGATAAATTCAGAAAAATAATGGGTGTTGCGTTAGTAAGTGGGATGGTAATTAGTGGATTGGGAGGGATTGGTACAACTCAAGCCAATGCCGATGAAATGAGAGCGCATTCATATGTGAAGGAGCTTCAAGCGGAACCGATTAAAAAAGGAATTGGTGGCCGTTCAATCTTAAATAGTACAGGCTCAGTTTTAACTACAAAAGTAACATTACCAGAAATCAAAAATAATAATGGAACACTTAAAGCGAAAGGTGGTGAACTTTATATTTATTCTGGTTTTTCTGGTCCGGTGGAATCAGATATTGGATTTTTGTATAGTGAAACATATAATGTTTGGAAACCCTATATGAAAGTAGGTGAAGATAAATACCCTATTTATATTGAGGGGAAAGATGAGTTTACGAACTTGAATGGCTTTAAACCAGGAACTGAAGTCCAACTTACGATTTATAAAAACTTAAATGGCAACACTAGGGCAACCTACTGGGGAACAAACGGAAAAGGCTATACAGGAAGATTAATTTCTGAAATCAAGAATACTAATATTAGTAAAGTTAACAATTGGAAAGCGTTATCTACAATTGCAGTAAAAGATGATAGTCAAACGAAAAATATTAAAGTAAATACCCAATATAGAGCTACGTTTAGTGATATTCTAATAGATAATAAGCCTATTAATCCTATTAGTAATGCTACTGAATTTGCAAAGATCTATACAAATAATAATAAAGTATCAATTGATATTATTGAGAAAAAGTAGTTATTAAATTATTAATTAGACATTTATCTACTATATGTTGAATTTAATCTATTCATACAAATTACACAGTAGTAAGGGCAAAACGTACTATGTCACTGCTATTCAAGCATATGTATATGTGAGATAAGTACAATAAAAGCAGAATCCTCGCAAGGTTCTGCTTTTATTGATTGTAATTAAATCCTATTACCTCGTATAAACCCTCATATGATTTTTTCTTCAATTAATTCCAACATCTATTTAATTTATTTTCATATGAAATTCTCTACAAAATGATACAACCATTGATAATGCATTCCTAAATCGAGGGTTATTTATTCTAATTATGCAAAATAATATATTCTGAATAATAATTTTTTATTTAGGGATGTCAGAATGGAAGGCGTTTGAAATATATTTATGTACAATTTCATATCATTTTAGAACTATTGGGAAACCGCCTTATAGACATCAAGCAAACCATTACCATAAAAACTTTTATTAATATGGTTATCATTTCTAACACCATTTTTATAAAGATATTTCACGGCCTTATCCGGATTGTTTTTAAAATTATTTTTATCAATAATTAATGCTAAAGCACCGGATACTTTTGGAGCGGCAAGTGAAACACCTACAGAGAGAGCATAACCACCACCAGGGGCGGTAGTTAATATTAGTTCTTTTAACATTAACTTATTTTTTACCCACTCTTCTAAACCATATTGCTGAAATAATCTATTATCTCCTCCAGGTGCAGCGATATCTATAAAACTTTCACCATAATTTGAAAATAAGGAGAGTAATTTAGATGGGCCAACAGATGAAACTGTTACTATATTAGGAAACTCAGCAGGAACATCTAATACTTCTCCAGTAAATGTTACCCCAGTATTTTCATTTTTTTTTCTGAAAAAATCATTCATTTCCTGCTTGTTAGTAACATCAAGAGCATCATTACCAGCCGCAGCAACTATAACACTTCCCTTTGATTTAGCATATTTAATGGCTTTTTTATAAGCTTTAATTTCGGATAATTCCTCACTAGATTCACCGTCTGAAGAAGATACTATACCATTGATGAGGTATTCGCCTAAACTTAAATTGATAACATCAACATTATCTTTTGCAGCTTCAACTATGGCTTTAATAACCCAAATAGCCTCACCTGCTCCATTACCAAACACTCTATACATTTTAATTCCAATACCAGGAGCAACTCCTTTCATAAAACCATTAGCTGCAACCTGTCCAGCAATAAAAGTTCCATGCCCTCTTAGATCTATTAGACGATTTAATTCACCAGTTTCTTGAGATTCTTGCTCTCTAAACCCACCTTTAGGCACTAAATTTTTTGATCCAGGTGAAATGTTATCTTTTAAATCAGGATGATTTATATCAATGCCTGAATCAATGATACCAACGGTTACATTTTTAGTTCCTGGATATAGTCTATAGCTATCACCATTATGGGTTACTTGTTGCATATCCCATTGATTCTCCCATATTTCATTTAAGGGTAGGGGGGACGAGACATTGGTTGCTACTTCTCTTGAATTAAACGATTGTAATGACTTATTATATGAATCTATATTAGAATCCGAATGAACAAGATTCATTGCTTTTTCGGTAGCTTTCACTTGTATAACACCAATCTCTGGTACACTATAGACTATTTGTATATCATATTTTTGAAACTTACTAGCTAGTTTTTGGGGATTTTGATAATTCTTCAACAGTATCGTGTAATACTGTGATTTATCTTCAGCATGAACTGTAATAATAGGTATGAAAGTTCCGAAAATCAAGTTAATTAACAAAAGGAATTTAATTATTTTTTTCATAAAATCACCCTCTTGATATATTATGTATAATCCTTAGTTTACTAAATCGTTAATGAAAAGAGATGTTAAGAGAATTAGTGATTTGAAAACTTTATTCACTTTGATATCGATATAATGTATTTTAGGAATAGATTCATTAGAGAAGAGAATTAAATAAAAGGGAATGAGTAATTAAATATATAAAGTATTTAATTACTCATTCCTATAATTTTAAATTTAAATTATAAATCTTTTTTGGCATATACTTTCAGAGATATTATCATTGATATAAAACCAATAACAATTGATATGAAACAAGGCATCCATGTTAGGACAGTTGGTGAGAATGGGAAAATACTTTTGAAATCAATATTATTTGATTGTAGTCCTTTTATAAGAGTAGGAGCAACAAAAGGTATTAAAAAAGCAGTTAAAAGTGATATGATTTTTGTTTTGTCATAACCAAATTTAAATTGAACAGGAAGTAGTACACCAAATAAAATACTTAGAGTTAAAAACGTTATTCCAAGAGCGCTAGCGCTCAGGCTTTCTATACCCGACGGTGCGACAACTGAAATAATTATACGGATAATAGCTGCACAAATAAAAATTACAAAAAGAAAAAGGTACTTCGCTTTTACAAATGCGCTTCGTGTGTATGGGGTAGCACAAAGTAAAGCCGCTCCCTTGTACTGATCCTCAAATTTTGATACCGTTCCAAACAAAATATATTCCATCAAAATAACGGTTAAAAGAAAGCTAACAAGACCGCCATCGTTTAATTGTAATTGTGAAGAAAGATAAATAGGAGCTATAGCAGCAAAAACGAGTAAGATTAGAAAATATTTTTTGACTAACAAAAAGTCTTTCATCACTAGGTTAATTAACATGGATGTTCCCCCCAATATATGAAAGCATAATCTCCTCAATAGTTGGTCTTTCTATTAATACATCAGGCATGAGTCGACGTACATCATCTTTTTTATTAGTAATCCCTTCAAATCCATAGTGAGTTTGATGTAAATTTAAAAAAAGAGGTCTTGTTTGTTCATTAATTAAGCGGTTGTCGCCCTTTACCAATGCATGTGTTTCTATTAAAACATCTTTTTCATCATTCACTAAAACTTTTCCATCATCAATTAAAATAATCATATCAGCAATTTTATCTAAATCAGATGTAATATGAGTGGAAAAAAATACGCTTTTCCCCGGCTCTTTCATGAAATCAAGGAGAATATCCATTAATTCACTCCGTACTAATGGATCCAAGCCACTTGTTGGTTCATCCATTATTAATAAATCTGCATGATGGGATAGGGCTAATGCAACTGCAAATTTCATTCGCATTCCTTTGGATAGAGTAGAGATTTTTTGTTCTAGATTTAAGTTAAAATTTTTAATGTAATTTTGGAAAACTGGTTCATCCCATTCAGTGTAGGATGGTGCAATAACATTTTTCATTTCCTTTACTGTTAATTCATCATAAAAATAGCCCTCGTCTAGCACGATACCAATTTTGTTTTTAGACTTTCTTTCATGCTTATCCATATCTTTTCCTAGAAAATTAATTTGCCCAGAATCTTTTAAAATGAGACCCAAAATCGCTTTAATTGTAGTGGTCTTTCCAGAACCATTTGTACCAATAAATCCTGTTATACAGTCTGTGTTAAGTGAAAAGGTAACATCTTTTAACGAAAAATTTCCGTAAGATTTATTTAAATTATTTACTTCTAACACAACATTCATTTTTCATTCTCCTCCTCTAAAATTAAATCTAAAATTGAATGGAGATCATCTGCATGAATACCTATACTACGAGCCATTTGACAAACTTCAGTAAGTTTAACTTCTACCATCCGGCGTTTTGACTCCATTAACAACTCTAAATTTGTAGGAGCTACATAGGTCCCTTTTCCAACCTTTGTAATAATAAAGCCTTCTGTTTCTAATTCTGCATAAACTCTTTTTGTAGTAAGTACACTTACATGCAAGTCGTTAGCAAGTGAGCGGATTGATGGTAATTGTTCCCCCTCTTTTAATTCATTGTTAAATATGGATTCTTTAATTTGCTCCTTTATCTGTTGATATAAAGGCAGACTTGATACATTACTTAAGACTATTTTCATTAAACAACCTCTCTATCGATAAGTGTTATGGTATGTCATGCACACCATACACACCATACACAGTTAATATTATAAATTATAAAAAGCGGATTAACAAGATATACTGCGATTAAATCACTTGAAAGTTAACTTAAATAACTTTTCAGAAATAAAATTTTTAGTATCGGTTAACAAAGATATTTGTTATTTTAAATAAATCAAAAAGAAAGTTTTGTAAATATATGTCACAAAATGTTAAAGAAACACACACAAAATGTTAAAAATTTTTTGATTGTTTTTAGAAAACATAGGGAGTTATACTTTAGTCGCACCACACAATACAGAAAAGGAGGTAGGTCAAATGGAAACACCAGTAGTACAACCAAGGGATTGGACTTGTTGGAGTTGTTTAGTATGTGCAGCATGTTCTGTGGAATTATTAAATCTAGTTACTGCGGCAACCGGGGCTAGTACTGCAAGCTAATATCCTTTCAGAAGTTACTTTGGTTAAAAGCACTAAGGGAATGAGCACTTTTGGTCAAATTAGATTTTCTAGAAGAAAAATAAATAACCAAAAAGGAGATGTTCTAAATGGAAACAC
>NZ_JAALFZ010000010.1:154853-189703 GCF_011800505.1 Bacillus sp. EKM501B
AGAAGAAAAATAAATAACCAAAAAGGAGATGTTCTAAATGGAAACACCAGTAGTACAACCAAGGGATTGGACTTGTTGGAGTTGCTTAGTATGTGCAGCATGTTCTGTAGAGTTATTAAATCTAGTTACTGCGGCAACAGGGGCTAGTACTGCAAGTTAAAATTTAAAAATGTGAGAGTGTTTATGTTGAAATTAAATTAGGACTTATTCTATAGACAAACAGTTATGTTAAGAATAAGTCCTATAAGTTTATCGAAAATGAGTATGGGATTTTTGTAATACATAAACTAAATGCTACTTTAAATTTTATAGGAGATGATTAAAGTGAATGGTTATTTATTTTGGAAAGAGAAGCTAGAAATAAGAAAATTCACATCAAATTATGAATCTATGTTGGTAGTTCATAAAAATCCAAACGAAAGCGCTCCCACACTCAAAAACGAAAATACATTTACAATAAATAAAACCGCCACTGAAATTATTGAGTTAATTGATGGTACTAAAACATATGGACAAGTTGTATCTTTCTTATCTTTAAAATACAGTGAAGATCCAATAAGTATTGAAAAGAAATTAAATGCATTTTTGAATAATGTATCCAAAGTTTACAATATGAACATTGGTACGCAAGAAGAACCTATAAATGTACCAGTTAATTTAATTGAAGAACAGACTATATATCCAAAAGTGGCTTCAATTGAAATCACAAACAGATGTAATGTAAGATGTCGTCATTGCTATGGAGATTTTGGAGCAGTAAAGCCAAAAGTAATGAGCTTAGATCAAATAAAATCATTATTAGATGACTTAAATAATATAGGAGTGAAATTAATTGAACTTACGGGCGGTGATATAACAGTACATCCAAATTTAAAAGAGATATTGTTATATGCACTTAACTTGGATTTTTCTCAAATAACACTGTTGACCAATGGTATAGCTCTTTCTGATAAAGTCATGGACATAATAATAAAAAATAAGTCGAAAACATTTGTGCAGATTGATATGCATAGTTTAGATGATAATTATTTGACTTGGTTCTTTAAAGTTCCTAATACACTTCATAAAATTAAAAATAACATAATGAAATTAGCCGAAAATGATGTTCGTTTGCGGATCGCCACAATAGTTACACATTTGAATGTGCACGAGGTAGAAGATATAGCTGAATGGGTACATAATTTAGGAATTGATAGTATTGGGGTATCTCCAGTAATACCAATGGGAAGAGCCTTAGGATGTAGCGATCTTTATTTAAATGAAGAGGATGTTAAAACATATGGTGAAGCATTGTTAAAAATAAATAAAAAATATCCTAAATTTGTTTCATTATATGAAGGTGCGCGCGCTGAGATTAGGAATTGTGGTGCAATAACATCACATATTGTGATTGCACCTGATGGTGAAATTAAAATGTGTACTATGCATAGTTTAGATGATTTGAAAAATAGTATAGGTAATGTTTTTGAACAGAATATTAAAGATATTTATGATGAAAAATTCAAATACATTAATGCATTTTTTAACTTACAAGCACCTCAAATGGACTCTGAGGAATGTAAAGAGTGTGAAAACAAACGTTTTTGTAGTACATGCTTCTTAAGAAGCTTTATAAAAGCACAAGAAATTGGCGATAAATGTAAATGGTTTAAAAATCATGTTCCTGAAATAATTAAGGAGCCATTAATGGTAGGGCAAAATTAGTATGATTGGATGAGATGAATATTGTTAAGTTTCTGAGGATAAACCAATATAATTCCATAGATGATGCGTCTGGATAAGGTCTCAAGAAATCTATGGAATTATATTAACCTCATTATATTGATTCGTAAATTAATATAATAAATAGACAAAGGAGGAGAAAGAGGGTGAATAAGAATATAAATAAACAAGATGAAATTCAAATTTCTTATAAAGAGTTATTATTTTTATATCCGTATTTGAAAAATACAAAATCTTTGTTAGCTTTTGGTTTACTTGGAATGGTTATAGCTTCTTTGATTATCGCGCCGATACCATATATTATTGGTTACATTATTGATAAAGTTATACTATTAAATAAAAGCTACGATCAATTATTAAAAACAACTCTTATACTCTTATTAATTTATTGTATTAACTATTTAATATCAATAGGTTATGAGTATTTATTTACTCGTGTACAACAAAATGTAGTTAATGAGATTCGATTATCTATGATAAGTAATATTATAGATGCGCCTCTTTCTTATATTAATCAGAAGGAGAAAGGTTACATTCTTAGCAGAATTGCTGAATCTGGTAATGTAAGTGCATTATTTTCTCCCAATTTATTAAGGGTTTTTTCAGGTATATTCGATTTTTTCTTTGCTTTATTTATAATGTTTAATTTAAGTGTTAAACTTACAGGCATCATAGTAATTATTATTCCGATATATTTTGTAATATCCAAGTATTCTTCTAAAATGATATCGAAAAGTACCACAAACGTATATGAGTCATCGGCAGTATTAAACGCAGAAATGTATGAAACCTTAAATGGAATAGAGGATATAAAATTATTAAACGGTAAAAATATACAAACTAATAAGATTAAGGCTAAATTAAATGATGTAATTAAAAGTGCTCTAAAACAAAGTTTACATTTTATTTTCTTTATGCAAAATTTAATAGTAACAAATAACTTTGTTACAGTAATAGTATTACTGGTATCAGGTATTTTAATTTTACAAAATCAGCTTACTATAGGGGTATATACTTCGTTTTCAATTTATATGGCTAAACTCCTTGCGACTACTCAAGCTTTAGGCAGCTTAGATATAACCCTAAAACCCGTGTGTATTAGTATTAAGAGAATTAAAGAGTTCTTCAATTTAGATGTTGAAAATACACTAGGTACAAATATAATAAAAGAACCAATTAATTCAATAGAATTTAAAGATGTTTGTTTTAAATATAATGAAAATAGTGATTTAATATTTGATCATTTCAACGTTCAAATTGAAAAAGGTGACAAGTTATTAATTGATGGTATAAATGGATCAGGAAAATCTACCTTTATAAAATTATTAACAGGCTTATATCAACCTAAAAGTGGAAAGATATTGATAAATAATATCGACTATAACTTAATACATAAAGAAAGTATTAGAGCTAGAATAGGTATAGTATCACAAAATATATTTTTGTTTAAAGGAACTATATTAGATAACATATTATATGGACAAACAAATAAAACGAAAGAAGATGTAGTTAAGTTAATAAAAAGATATCATTTAACATCACATCTCAACAGATTTGAGAATGGATTAGATACTATAATTGTACAAGATGGTTCCAGTGTTTCAGGAGGTCAAGCACAATTTATAGCCTTTTTAAGGGCTATTCTCACACAAAGGGATATAATAATATTAGATGAAGCAGCTTCTAATTTACATATTGATACAAGAAATCTTATGTATGAGATACTTCAAAATTACAATCTTTGTAATATATTAATTATGATTTCACATCAGCAAGATGGCTTGTATTTTCTCAATAAAACATTAGAACTTACACATGGTAATAAAAGAAATGCTGTGAATGGTAGTATACTTTAATCATCGTGCTTTCATAGAAGGGAGCATCCTAATTATGCCAAAAATGAAACTTATTAATTTTGATACATATAGAAATTCAATAGTTTTATTTGAGAACACTGGCGAGAGTATATCAGTGTCAGCTCATTTTCAATTTTTTGAAGGAAGTGAAAGCTATATTCAAGGTTTTATTGATAATGAACAAGTTATTCACTTTAAATCTAATAATCCTGGTCCAACTATTTCTATATATCAATTTACGCCTAAGAATATTACCAAATTAATTATATCAAGTGAAAATAGAACACATGGAATGGTCACATTGTATACTTCAGAAACATAGCTAACATCTAAATTTTATCATTTTAGCCAAGAAGACTCCTTCCTCAAGGAGCGTGAAGGGCCACAGCCCAGTGAGTAGATGGGAAAGGAGGTATCATCTAATATATGTTGGATGATACTTTTTTGATTTATGAACAAAAAGGCTATTGAAAGGGTCCTGATATAAATATCAAACCCTTTTCAATATGTATAATTATTTCACTGCCTCTTTTAATTCTTTTCCAGCTTTAAAAGCAGGTGCTTTTGAAGCTGCGATTTGCATTTCTTCACCTGTTTGTGGGTTACGTCCTGTACGTGCAGATCTTTCACGTACTTCAAATGTACCAAAACCAAGAATCTGTACTTTCTCTCCATTTGCTAGTGCATTTGTTATTGTATCTAATAAAGCTTGTGTTGCTGCTGCTGCATCTTTTTGTGTAAGTTCAGCTTTTTCTGCTACTACTTTTGTTAATTCTGTTTTATTCATTTTCTGCACCTCTTAATATGTAATTAGGTGACTATTATAACGTGTGTGTATTCATGACGCAATTATACGGTACTTAGAAAAAGACATAGCAAGAGCAAGAGGATAATGTTTGTGTAAAAGGCATAAGAAGGATATTAATTATCGCTTTAAACTCTGTTCATATTTCTTTACATCTTCCATGGTTTTAAATATTAACACATCAAAAATTCCTTTTTCATCCCCACATACTACAACAAAACCATCTGTTGCTTCCAGAACTCTACCGACGCCACCATCTGTAAGTGAAATATTGGTGAGATGTTTTACGTTCAGTTTTTCTTCTTTTTGGATGTAAGTAGTTATGGGTGTTCCTACAGGAAATGCGTCTGTGATCTTTTTTGTTGTATATGTGCCATCATCTATTGATTGAGTTTTAGCTGTAATAGAATCAGTTTGAGTGGCACATCCTGTTGAACATATTAAAAGAATTCCAGTAATAATACTTACACAAGCTGTTTTTACCATTCACAAAATCCCCCTATAACTGCTCGTATTTTCAACCCATTTAGGGTAACAAATTATATATACGAAGTTTGTTGGTTTATATGAGTCGTAAATTAACAAAGATACAGGTATTTTAGCAGAATGTGTTTCAAACAAAAAAAAGACACCTAAAGGTGCCTTCCTGCGACTGGGACCATCGTAATATGGGATTGGGTGCCAACCTGATTATTTTTTACCACATTAAGTAATTTTGGTTGTTGAGAAATATAATTCAAATCTATATTTTGTTTATTTTTGTTTCGTTAGATTTTTTGTAGTGGATTCTTCAATCTGTTCAGATTTAATTTTAATTTCAGAGGTTATTGCTATCTTGCTACCCGAGTACACACAATAACAGCATTTGTTGCACCAGAACCAACATGATTAACCAAATGTAAAAAATAGTTAAAGTCGAAATGTATGTTATTATTATATTGAGAATTATAAATTAAAGATGGCATCTGGAAGGGAATAGTTATATATGAAAACAATAAAGGGAAAGTTATCTTTTAGCATTGATATTATAGGTTGTATCCTTTGCATTATAATGCTTATTATAAGTCTTGTTAATTTTAGAACATGGGTCCCTCCTTTTCTATTCTTTATCTGCGGACTAATTTTCTTCATTAATATAATAAATACCAGTAAGGGAAAAGGGCGTAATTCAAATTAAAATAAAATTGTATCCGTATAACCAAAAAATGCTATTCTTTTTGTAAAAATATACAGAGAGGATGGCATTTTTTATGAATTTTTTGTTTCAACATGAACTCCAGTGATTTGCTAAGTGATTATATCAATATTTTCCTCCTTCACTTTTAGTACAGCTTGCTAGAGGGGGAGATTTTGTTTAAAGAAAGGGAGTTTTTGCGATGTTACCTAATTATATAAAAATAGCTCATGAGATAGCCAAAAAAGCCCATGCTGGACAAGTAGATAAAGCGGGGGTGGACTATATCAAACACCCTGAGGCAGTTGCTAGCTTTGTATATACGGCCGAAGAGAAAGCTACTGCCTATTTGCATGATGTTCTGGAGGATACTGAGATAACCGCTAATGATCTGTTAAGTGCTGGTATACCTTATAACGTAGTTGAGGCAGTGCAGGTACTGACAAAAGAGAAATACACGCCTTATTTTGAGTATCTGAGCAAAGTGAAAGAAAATTCTCTTGCCCGTACTGTCAAACTTGCAGACTTAAAACATAATT
This sequence comes from Bacillus sp. EKM501B, assembly GCF_011800505.1. Lineage (NCBI taxonomy): Bacteria > Bacillati > Bacillota > Bacilli > Caryophanales > Bacillaceae > Bacillus > Bacillus sp. EKM501B. Next base: position 160,950 of record NZ_JAALFZ010000010.1, read on the forward strand.
CCGATTGCTCACGACTTGCTAGGATAACAGAGAGAGACCTAAAACGATTGGAGAAGTACCGCAAAGCGATTAAGTTTCTAAAGTAATAAAAGAAACAGCAACTTCTTTAGTTGCAATTCCCTAAAAATATTAGACGTTTGAGGTGATTTTTTCTTGCAATTGTTTTAAGCCATGTAAGACTGATATCCCGGTTGCTGTGAAATAGAAAAATAAGAGACTATATTCTGAGGGAATTTAGAATATAGTCTCTTATTATAGGTTTTAAAACATTAATTCAGGGATTTTTAATTGATTTTTAAGTAAGTTCCAAGTCTCATCTAGAATAGGTTTTGGTGGTATGTAAATAATTGTTCCATCTCGCCCTCTTGTTAAAATAACTCTATATGCATTAAGTTTAATTTGGAATGGATCTTCGACACCCCATTGATAGTGTTGTCCTTTCCAAGCCCCATTCTGTAGATAAAGATCATCATCCCAATGAACGAGCGCCATATCTAGTTCAAGTCCTTGTGTTTGAAATTCAGTTGCGCTGTAGTTAAGGTTTTTACAATAGTATTGAGACCCTGGATAGTTAAAGTATTGAGCGATTTTACTAGGCCTTTCATACCGTTCATCTCGTGGTAGAACAGGGACTTCTTTTTGACGATCAGCGCCACCAGCACAGACGACACCAACTGTTTTTGTATCATCCTGATAAAGCTGGTTTAAAGTAATTTTTGCTTTTTCTAAATCACGCGTAATAAAAAGTTGATAATGTTCCTTTGGTAGGTTATGAATAAGCATTTTCGTTTGTTCAAAATTAATATCTAATAAAGTATTAATAATTTCATAGTATTTTAAAGCTGCATGAGCACGGAAAGATGAGTTTAAATGTAGCGTTCAAGGTCTTCAACGTGGAAAATGCGACGAGTGACATTGCGGTCTTATTCCGGAAAAAACTAGCACAAGCGAAAGGCTTATCCAAAACGATACGTCTGTTTCCTATAGGGAATGGTTTCAATAACTTTTCACCCAAAACGCTATAGCTTATGATATAATATATCGTGGTTAGTTTTACAATTACGAGGTGATTCTAAATGGAGTTAAGCGAATTAATTAAAAAAGTACGTTTGGAGCTGTGTTTGTCTCAAGAGGGACTTGCTCGTGAGCTTCATGTTGGTTTTACATCTGTGAATCGATGGGAGAATAATCATACAAAGCCGAATCAAATTGCTCGACATGCCTTAATCAAGCTTTGTAAAAATAAAAATGTAAACACTGAATTGATTGAGTTGCTTGTGAAGGCGAAATAGATATTATGTAGTTATGGAAAAGGGCTTAGGGAATTTCTATTCTATAATATGAGGAGATATGATATGAAAGCTGAAAGGGAAATAGAAACCGCTTTTATAGAAAAGCTTAGGAACTTAAAATACATATATCGTGAGGATATTAGAGATAAAGCTTCGCTTGAAGCTAATTTCAAAGAACATTTTGAAAGACTGAATCGTGTGAAGTTAAGCAATTCTGAATTTGAGCGCCTCAGAGATAGTATTATCACTGCAGATGTATTTACTGCTGCAAGGACTTTACGAGAAATTAACACTTTTAAGCGTGATGATGACACGCCGCTGCAATACACCCTTGTTAATATAAAAGACTGGTGTAAAAATGAATTTGAAGTGGTAAACCAACTACGCATAAACACAGATAACAGCAATCATCGTTATGATGTTATTATCCTCATCAATGGGGTTCCTGTTGTTCAGGTTGAACTGAAGTCACTGCAAATCACACCTAAAAAAGCTATGGAGCAAATTATAGAATATAAAAACGACCAAGGCAATGGTTATACAAACTCGCTGCTTTGCTTTATGCAGCTTTTTATTGTGAGCAATGAGAGTAACACATATTATTTTGCCAACAATCACAAGGAGCACTTTTGTTTTAATGCAGACGAGCGCTTTTTGCCAATTTATCAGATGGCAGATGAGGACAATAACAAAATCACCCATCTTCATGATTTTTCTGACAATTTTTTACCAAAATGTACTCTCGGGCAATTAATAAGCCGTTACATGGTACTTGTTGTAAGTGAGCAGAAATTGATGATTATGCGTCCTTATCAGATTTACGCTGTTAAGGCAATAATGGACTGTATCGATCAGAATCGTGGTAACGGATATATATGGCATACTACCGGAAGTGGAAAAACACTTACATCGTTTAAAACATCAACACTATTGAAGGACAATCCTGAAATTGAGAAGTGTTTATTCGTCGTTGATAGAAAAGACCTAGATAGACAAACTCGATTGGAGTTTAATAAATTTCAAGAAGGCTGCGTTGAAGAGAATACGAACACAGAAAGTTTAGTTAACCGACTTACTTCGGATGATTACCGTGACAAAGTTATTGTTACCACAATTCAGAAGCTTGGGCTCGCTCTTAATGAAGATAGCAAGCGTAACCAAGAGAAAAAGAAAAGGGGCGAACCGACCTACAAAGATCGCTTGGCGCAGCTCACCGATAAACGTATTGCTATTATTTTTGATGAATGCCATCGCTCACAGTTTGGCGATAATCATGAAGCAATTAAAAACTTTTTCCCGAAAGCACAGCTTTTCGGCTTTACTGGAACACCAATATTTGAAGAAAATGCAACATATAAACAAATTGATGGAACGGTTGGTTCTTATATCACAACAAAAGATGTTTTCGAAAAAGAACTACATGCCTATACCATAACTAATGCCATTGATGACCGCAATGTGCTTCGCTTTCACATCGATTATTTTAAGCCAGAAGATGTCAAAAAAGCAGCAAAAGCCTCTGACACTGTAAGTAAAAAAGCGATTGTCGAAGCAATATTAGCAAAACACGATGCGGCTACTAATGGTAGACGATACAATGCGATTTTCGCCACAGCTTCTATCAACGATGCAATAGAATACTTTGAGATCTTCAAATCGTTACAAGAGGAACGCAAAAAGAATGAGGGCGCAAGCTTTAAGTCGTTAAATATTGCCTGTGTTTTCTCTCCACCGGCTGAAGGAAATAAAGATGTTAAGCAGTTACAAGAAGACCTACAGCAAGAAAAGGCCGATAATGAACAAGAGCCCGATAAGAAAAAGGCAGCACTTAAAAGCGTCATTGATGACTACAACTTGCAGTACGGCACAAATCACAGTATAAACGAATTCGATTTATACTATCAAGATGTGCAAAAACGTATCAAAGACCAAAAGTACCCAAATTCTGACTATCCGCAGGTAAACAAAATTGATATAACTATTGTGGTGGATATGCTTTTAACAGGATTCGATTCAAAGTATTTAAACACCTTGTACGTTGATAAAAACTTAAAGCAACATGGCTTAATTCAAGCATTTTCAAGAACAAACCGTGTTTTGAACGATACAAAGCCTTACGGAAATATTCTTGATTTTAGAGGGCAAGAAAAAGATGTAGATGAAGCAATTGCACTGTTTTCTGGAAAAGAAAACAGTAGTAGGGCAAAAGAAATTTGGCTTGTTGACCCCGCTCCTGTTGTGGTTGAAAAGCTGGATAAAGCAGTTGCCGATCTTGAGCAATTTATGGAATCACAAGGGTTAGAATGTAAGCCAGAGCAAGTAAGCAACCTTAAGGGCGACGCCGCACGAGGTGAATTTATCAATAAATTTAAGGAAGTACAGCGCCTTAAAACACAGCTTGACCAATATACAGATATCAAAGAAGAACAAGAGGCAAAAATTGAAGAACTATTGCCAGAAGACACTTTGCGTGCGTTCCGTGGTGTCTATATTGAAACTGCCCAAATGTTAAAAGCACAGCAGGGCAAAGATATTAGGGATAAAGATCCGGTGATTGAACAGATTGATTTTGAATTCGTTCTATTTTCTTCTGCAATTATTGATTATGACTATATTATGTCTCTAATTTCGAGATATACACAACCCGATGTGCCTAAAAAAGAAAAAATGAGCCGTGAGCAGCTTATTAGTTTACTTTGTTCCAATTCAAATATGATGGAAGAACGTGAAGATATTATTGCTTATATCAGCACATTGGAATCTGGTAAAGGATTGGATGAAAAGGAAATAAAAGCTGGATACCAAAAATTTAAGGAAGAAAAAGCAGTAAAAGAAATGGAATCAATTGCAAACAAACATGGTATTGAACCTGTATCGTTGCAAGCCTTTATAGATGAAATTATAGAGCGTATGATTTTTGACGGTGAAAAACTAAGCGATTTATTAGAGCCGCTGGAGCTTGGCTGGAGAGATAGGACTAAAAAGGAGCTGGAATTGATGGACGAATTAATACCGCTTTTTAAAAAGCTTGCAGGCGGACGTGTGATTGTGGGGCTGAATGCATATGAATAGAAAAGAGAAAATGGCTTTGGTACCGAAACTAAGGTTTCCTGAATTTAGAAAAAACGGCGCAATTAACTTTGAAAATGGGAATGTAATATTTGAATCAATCAGTAATAAAAATCATAACTCTGATCTTCCTGTACTCGCTATAACTCAGGAACATGGCGCAATTCCAAGAGATCGGATTAATTATAATGTGTCTGTAACGAATAAGAGCCTTGAAAATTACAAGGTTGTCGAGATAGGGGATTTTGTCATTAGTTTACGGTCTTTTCAAGGCGGCATAGAATATTCTTTGTATCATGGTATTTGCAGTCCAGCATACATTATTTTACGCAAAAAAATTCCAATAGTGGAACAATACTATAAGCATTATTTTAAAACAAATAAGTTTATACAAGACCTAAACAAAGACTTAGAAGGCATAAGAGATGGTAAGATGGTAAGTTATAGTCAATTTTCATCGATACTATTACCTAAACCAGAAAACAAAGAACAACAAAAAATTGCTGATTTCCTTTCCTCCCTTGATGACCTTATAACTGCAGAAAATGAAAAGCTTGAAGCTCTCAAAGTGAACAAAAAAGGATTAATGCAGAAGTTACTCCCTGCTGAAGGTAAAACTGTGCCTGAGTGGAGATTTCCAGAGTTTAGGGATTGTAGGGAGTGGGATATATACCGGATCAAGGATTTTGCAAAGGTTACTACTGGAAAAAAGGATACGCAAAATAAAGTTGATCATGGAAAATATCCGTTTTTTGTGAGATCTCAAGCCGTTGAGAAAATAGATTCATATACATTTGATTGTGAAGCAATTTTAACATCCGGTGACGGTGTTGGTGTAGGCAAAAACTTTCATTATATTAATGGGAAATTTGACTTTCATCAAAGAGTTTACTGCATATATGATTTTTCGAAATCGGCATTTGGCAAGTTTGTCTTTCAATATTTCTCTGAACACTTTAAAAATAGAGTAATGAAGTTAAGTGCGAAAAATTCTGTTGATTCTGTTAGGAAGTCTATGATCACAGAAATGCCAATTACTATGCCAAACATAGCAGAACAACATAAAATATCCGATTGCCTTTCTAGCATAGATGACCTCATAACTGCACAAGCAGAAAAAGTTAAAACTCTGAAATTATACAAAAAAGGCTTGATGCAAGGACTGTTCCCTTCTATCGAGGAGGTGAGTGAATGAGTTCTCAATCGATAACTTCTTTTTCTGATTTAAATACACTGGCGAACTATTTTAGAACGGTTCTCGATAGCAAGAAGTATGTTCTTCTTTTTGCATACAATGGTACAGGCAAAACAAGACTTTCAGGAGCGTTTAAAGACTTAGGGAAACATTCTATTCCTGAAAGTGAAGAAAAAACGCGAGATACATTATATTACAATGCTTTCACAGAAGATTTATTCACTTGGGATAACGACTTAGAGGGCGACACCAATAGACTGCTGTATCTTAATAGAAATTCTCGTTTTTTTGATGGCTTAAGAGAGCTTGAAATGGAAAGTCGTATTCGCCCGTTTTTAAATCGGTACGCTGATTTTGATTTTTCAATTGATTATCAAAATTGGACGATTAGTTTTTCGCGGGAAGTAAGAAAAGATGGCGGAACTGAAAACGTGGATAACATAAAGATTTCTCGTGGTGAAGAAAATATATTTGTATGGTGTTTTTTTCTGACGGTTGTCCAATTAGTTGTTGACCAAGAACCAGCCTACAGTTGGGTTAGGTACATTTATATCGATGATCCCATTTCATCACTGGATGATAATAACGTCATAGCAGTAGCAAGCCACTTAGCGCAGATGCTAAAAAGCCAAGAGAATATTAAAGTAGTCATATCTTCACATCATTCGTTGTTTTTCAATGTAATGTATAATGAGTTTAAAAGGGCAAAAGGCAAAGACTATCACTTATTAAAGAATAAGGAAACAGACGAATACCTCATTCAAGAAACTAAAGATACTCCATTTTTCAACCATGTTGCATTAATAAAAGAGCTAAGCAAAGCAGCGAACACAGGTAGGCTCTATACTTATCACTTCAATATTTTGCGAAACATTCTTGAAAAGGCAGCATCGTTTCATGGATTCAAAGACTTCACCGAATGTATTAAACGCGATGAAGATGACCCGGATGGAATCACATTTGGAAGATATGTGAACATATTAAGCCATGGAAACTATTCGCTGTTTGAGCCTATTGAAATGGTTGAAGATAATAAAGAGGTTTTTAGAAAAATTTTAAGGGGTTACATGGAATTATACCGATTCAATCCTGAACTATTTACCGAAGAATAGGGGGCAAAATAATGAATGATACACAGCAAAAACAATTAGGCGCAACACTTTGGGGAATTGCTGACAAATTACGCGGGTCCATGAATGCTGATGACTTCCGTGATTATATGCTGTCTTTCCTCTTCCTGCGCTATCTTTCAGATAATTATGAAGAAGCGGCAAAGAAAGAACTTGGCAGCGATTATTTACAATGTGAAGAAGAAATAAAAAAAATTACAATTGCTGCCAATCAGGATGATGTTATTAACGCATTAAAAGAACAGATAACAAACTATTTTAATAAACAGCAATTGGATAGCAAGGAAAAAAACTCAGTAATCGAGGAACATGAGGTGTTGTTGGAAAGCAAAAAGTTAACCCCTCTTGTTGTTTGGTATATCAACAATTTAGATCAAGTGGCTACGTTTGAAAAGCAAATGCGACGTAAGGTTCATTTTGTAATTAAGCCACAGTATCTCTGGAGTAATATATACGAATTGGCCCGTACACAAAATAAGTATCTTTTGAAAAACTTGCAAGCAGGCTTCAAGTTTATAGAAAATGAATCCTTTGATAGCACGTTTCGCGGATTATTCTCTGAGGTTAACCTCGACTCTGATAAACTTGGAAAGAATTATGAATTACGCAACACAACGCTGTGCTCAATAATAACTGCTATTGCAGAAGGATTATCGGAGTTCCCCAATGAAAGTGACCTTTTAGGTGATGCGTATGAATACTTAATAGGGCAATTTGCGGCGGGCTCAGGTAAAAAAGCAGGAGAGTTTTATACTCCCCAGCAAATTTCAACCATCCTTTCTAGAATAGTTACACTTGATAGCCAAGACCCGAGTACAGGCAAAAAGGAGCGACTCAAAAACATACTTGACTTTGCGTGCGGTTCCGGATCGCTTCTAATTAATGTTAGAAAGCAGCTTGGTGCTAATAGTATTGGTCAGATATACGGACAGGAAAAAAATATCACAACTTACAACCTTGCTCGTATGAATATGCTTCTACATGGGCTTAAAGATTCCGAGTTTAAAATATTTCACGGAGATTCACTGCTAAATGATTGGGACATTCTTACTGAAATGAACCCAGCAAAAAAGTTGGAATGTGATGCAGTAGTAGCCAATCCACCTTTTAGCTACCGCTGGGAGCCTAACGATACTCTGGCAGAGGATTTTCGCTTTAAAAGCTACGGCCTTGCACCAAAATCAGCAGCCGACTTTGCATTTTTACTTCATGGGTTTCACTTTTTAAGTGATGAGGGAACGATGGCAATTATCTTGCCTCATGGAGTTCTGTTCCGTGGTGGAGCAGAGGAGAAGATCAGAACAAAGCTACTCAAGGATGGGAATATTGACACAATTATTGGTTTGCCAGCTAATCTGTTTTTTTCAACAGGTATTCCGGTTTGTATTCTTGTGCTTAAAAAGTGTAAAAAATTTGATGACGTGCTGTTTATCAATGCAAGTGAGTACTACGATAGAGGTAAACGACAAAATGTCCTAATGCCAGAGCATATCGACAAAATAGTTGAAACATATAAATATCGAAAAGAGGATGACAAAAAATACTCTCGCCGTGTATCTATGGAAGAAATAGAAAAGAATGATTTCAACTTAAACATTTCAAGATATGTTAGCACAGTTGCGGAAGAAGAAACTATTGACCTTGCAGATGTGAAAAAAAATCTAGATGAAATCGAGGTTGCTATTAGCAAGGCAAAGGATAAGCATAATCAGTTCTTAAAAGAGCTTGGATTGCCTGAGTTATCTTAAAACGAGATGATTAGGCAATATAAGTTCTTTACAATCTAATAGTTATTTATAAATGAATACGTCTTTTAATACAAAATTAAAGTTTCTTTATGTTGAATAGGGATAAAGTAATGATCTTCCACAATTGAGCGTGATTGTTGAGTAACACTATTAGGAAATGATCAAACTTTATTATAAAATCAAAGCATAAATCTACTGATATAGAATCCATTTTGATCAATCTTTTTTTCAAAATGGATTCTTTTCATTTACAGGAAAATGCCGTTTTGTGAGATGTTTTTGATTAAACTTTATTTCAAACCAACACAGGAAAGTATTTTTATCTTGTAGACATTGGTATTGACCCACTAACACGTAAGAGAAAGTAAAAGAGGAAGAGGAGATTCATTACTAAAAAGGGAGTGGAAAATGCTTTAACAAAGCTGCTCTCAGAAGTTTGTATTGGAAAATATGTAGAACCTATCAAATATATGGAAATTCGGTTCGGTACTAAGAAGCACAGTGTTGGTATTCAGACAGCAAAAGTACTGAAAGGAAACTTTAACAGTGGTAACATTCCTTCTCTAGGCAATATCAAATTAGCCAAGTTTAACAATCATTGCATATGCAGAACCACGTTAATTCAATGTGAGACGAATGTTTAAAGCGAGGAACGATTGAGAAAATTATCAAAATTATTCAAAGCTCTATTGAGCATGCAATAGATTTGGAGTTAATCACCAAAAATGTTGCGGCTAAAGCCAAGCTATCTAAAGGTGATAAGGAAGAGTTAACTGTGTGGAATGAACAGGAAGTACAACTGTTCTTGAAAGTTGTAAAGGATAGCAGGTATTTCATTGTCTTTCATTTAGCCCTTGTAACTGGAATGCGACAAGGTGATTTCTGAGCGATTAGGACATAGTAACATCAAAATCACATAAGGCACTTACTCACATGTTTTGCAACGATGTAAAAAGATTCAGTTAACAAAATATAAGAGATTTTGTAAGGAATGTGACCAATAGTTCTTATAGAGTATGAAAGTAAACAAATAAAAAACTACATTAAACGTTAGTTTGAAACAGTTTCTATAACTATGACCCCGGAGAGGCTCGAACTTACGACCGCCATCCTGTCAAGGTGGCGCTCTCCCTGCTGAGCTACGGGATTGGCTATATAAGTAGGCTGACTCGTTGTGAACCACTTAAAATAGTATTTGTTGGGTAAAATTCTATAGTAGTTTAAGTTATAAGTCAATAACTGTAAGGAGCGACCTCCACAGATTTGATTTTTGAGTTAACGTTCTCAAGTTTATTGCTAGCTAGTAAACTAGGTAATCTACCTCGGGGGAGGGCATCAGGAAATGGGAATAATCGTCTGTTGATTTTTGATACATTATAATATAATAGAAGGATATAATGATAAAAGGGGGAGTTTAAGATAAATATTGATCCGCTTTTAACTCCGCGTAAAACCATACTTAAAGAAAGAAAAAAAGAGTTAAATCAATTGATTGTTGAGAGAAAGAATAGAAATAAACTTTTCTTGATTTTAGGTGTCGTAAGTATCTGTATACTTGCTTATTTGATGTATAGCGAAGCAGATTCTTTCAAAGAAAATAGTTCAGGAACAAAAATTTATTTGATTGGCCTAACGGGATCTTTTACATTCATGGTTATGTATTTTTTTACACAACCTTTAAGAAGACCGTCAAATGAGTATATAACTGAACTACAAGAAGTGGAGAATGAGTTAGATCTATTAAGTATTTCTCACTCATCATTAGAGGAAAGATCGGAAAAACTTTTTAAGCATCATCATCTTGAATTGAAGAGATACTATGATGAAAACTTAAAACAAAGCTCATGGATTTTTATTGTTGGTATAGTATGCATAGGAATTGGTTTTGTAATAATTGGAGTAACTTTATATTTTTTAATTGCTAACAGTTCGAACGAGCTAGAAAATAAGATAATTGTTGCTTCAGTAGGTGCAATAGGAGCTATCTTATCTAATTTTATTGCTGTAATCTACCTGAAGATGCATTCTGAGGCTGTAAAAGCATTAACAGAGTTTCATAATCGTTTCGTGAACACACATCATTTCTACTTTAGTAACTTCTTATTATCTAAGATTAAGAATGAAGATAAGAGAGAAGATGCATTTGTTGAGCTGGCTTTAAAGATTAATGGTATTTCTCCAAAGGCTCCAGCTCAGAGGGAAGAAAATAAATAGATATCACCTAAACACTGTTTGGATTTAAGCAGTGTTTTTCTATAGAGTTTACATCTCGATAATCAATAGGAACTCTCTTCATAAGCTGGTGGGGTAGGACTATTAAGCTATACTGTTAGAAGGAATAACTTAATTATAAGTGATTAGGAGGAAGAAGCTAAGAGAGGGTGTTTCCGTGAAATCTTATTAACAGACTTGTGATATTGCTATAAACTAGGAATAGATAAGGAGGAGAAGAATGACTATTGAAATTGATCTGTTTAAATTCCCGACAAATGAAGAGATGGCACCTCTTTTAAAAGAAAGCCCACTTTATAGCTATAGAATTGAGGGAGACTTATTTTATTGGACTAGGCATCAACTTTTTGGATTTGATATAATTGATCATCAGATTGCCGCTCAGGATTTTACACGTTCATTGAATAACAGAATCTTTCAATTGGATTTGAGTTACTCATACCTTTTATATTATTCAAATCGAGGTATTTCAGATGGAGAGTATCCGTATTTGAAGGAATTTCCAAATGAAGAATGGACGAATAAGATTCACTTTGAGAACAATGTTGATATCTTGTTTCCAAAAGCTTTTACAGCTTTAGATTTGCTGGCTCATCTGTTGTTTGCTTGTTTAGGCTTAAAAACCGAGAAGAAAATAAAAGGTAAAACAAAAAATATTAATAAAAGCTTTAATAGTGCGATGTATCAGATTAAAAAACTAGATAGAGAGTTATATAATAAATTAAATAAAATTAGGGATTCTATAGAGTTTCAAAAAGCCTCTAAAGTGAGAAATGACATAATACATAACCAGCCACCTTATGAGATGCGAAACGAAAAAGTAAAAAGCCCAGGTGGTACTGAAACGGTGATGGTTAAATATACACCATCTAAGGAGATATTGAATATTGCGAGAGGTTTACTTGAGTTAATGAGACAAATATTTATAATAGTTGAGGAATTTCTTAAGGAAAAACAATCTTGTTTGTGATTCCAATGTATGGAAACCTGTGAGGAAAAAAGAGAGGGTGAGCTGATGGGGGAACTTCTTAATTTAACTCTAGAGGTAAACCCCCACCTTGATGTGGTCACTTTTCCGTACATCAACATAGGAACTATAAGGGGATAAAATATAACAGCTTAGCTACATCTGAGCTTAGCTACATCTGAGACAGCGAAACTCCCTCAGAACCCCCTACCGGTACAAACAAAAGAGGTAGAACTTTTATAGCCCTACCTCACAGTATTTCTTTAGTAGCTTTTATGTACTCCACCATCTCATAAGACACTCTACTATCCTTATAGCAGTTAACGTTTCTCCCAGTTAGCTGATTCTTTAAGTACATCTTCTTATCTCGGCCACTACCTAGAAACAGCACCATGTCTGCCCCCGTAAAAACAAACTCCCTATTACTGCTATACACAAGAACAGCCTTAGTAGGTAGATGATCCATTCTCTCTTTATGTTCCTTCATAGCACTCCAGTCACTCTTAAAGTCATCTGAGAGTTTTTTAAATAACTTTTTAATCACTTTACATTCCCCCTATAGATACTACATTACTCGAGGTATAACTCTATGTAAATAATTTACAAGTTTATTTTATAGGAGATCGTAACCTAGCTTCATAGCAATTAGCTCAGCTACAAGAGAATACGAAAGACCTTGTTACTACGGCCATGTCCTTTGGAGGGTAATCTGATAATGTTATGTTATATCCTAAGATTACATAAAACGATAGATAAGTGTAATCATTTTACTAGGGAAGCAAACCTTGCTGTTAAGCCTTTTAGATGTTACATAAAGTTATTACACAAAAGATTACATAAAACCTTTACGTTTAATATTCGCTCATATTACATTAAAGGTGCAATAAATGTAAGGGAGAGGAACCTGATGAGAATCGCTTATGCTAGGGTTTCAACTGATGAGCAGTTACTTGATAGACAATTAGAAGTACTAAACAAGTATGGCTATGATAGATTAATCCAAGAGAAGTATACCGGAACTAAGAAAGATCGAGCAGGACTAACCCAGCTCATGGATACAGTACGAGAAGGTGATACCGTTATTGTAGAAGCGATTAGTAGGTTAGGGAGAAACACTCTGGATATCCTTACAACTGTCGAAGAGTTAAATGCTATGGGTGTTACTTTCATGTCACTAAAGGAAAACATGGATACTTCAACGCCAACTGGAAAAGCTATGTTCTCTATGATGGCAGTAATTAGTCAGCTCGAAAGGGACTTAATAGCAGAACGAACAAAAGAAGGACTAGTAAACGCAAAGAAACGTGGAGTTAAACTAGGTAGACCCCAACTAGACAATGACAAAATAAGAGTAGCCCTACAGATGTACGACTCAGGAGAATACTCCATCAAGGACATTGTTAGTCAAGTGGGAATATCTCAAGGTAAGCTATATAAAGAGATTAATAAGAGAAAATTACAAGAAGGAACTACGAGATAGGTGACAATTAAGTTGCTGCCTCGTGGTTTCTTTTTTATTTGTATACGAGTATGAACCATGAAGATACATCCCTTGAGCGTGTACCTAACAGTGTTCTCATGTGGATCTTATAAGCGGATACGTAAGTGGATACTTGTATGTATGGTTGAGTAGTGCCAGCTCAGATGTACTACCTGTATCGTTGCCTTGTATTGCTAGACTCTGTTTGTAGTGCTCTCTGACAGTTGCTCTTGTTAGCTGCCGTTCTGTGACCGTTGAGGGGGATATTCCTTGGCTCGTTCTCTCTAGCCCCCACATATTATAAAGCGGGGGGAGGTGTGCGTACCCGGTAGTAGCCATATGTAGTAGAAATCATATAGGAAAATCGGCTTCCATTTAGTTACCAGTGAGATAGCATCCCTAGAGTTTCCGCCTCAGTAGTTAAATTTAACAAGTTTCCTTCCAATATAGAACTAGCTCCATATTTTATAAAATCTTTAATCTGTAGAATTGATACCCTAGATATTACCAAGCAGTGAGGAAGTAAAGAAAGCTATAGTATTAGATATACGAGAACATATCTCCTCAGTATTACCTAGATAATACCTATATTTAGAATATATGTATAATGTTAGTTTATTGAATGAAATGACATATAATAAAAATAAACAAAGGGGGAATATTCATGATTGACATAAAATTAACTAATGAGGTAATCAGCCCGAAAGATAAGCCTGATAGTTTAGTTGACAAGGTGGAAGTAGTTAACAAAGTAAAAGGATTATTGTTGCCACCTGAGTTGGAAATGGCTACCCTTCAACAGGTCGCAGATTTTTACGATGTATCAAATAAAGAGATAACTAATCTACTTGAATCTCACAAGGATGAACTTGTTTCAGATGGGGTCACGCTTATGAAGGGAAACAAAATAAGTTCCTTCTTTCCGAAAATGAAAAGAAGAGGATCATATACCGTAACATCGAGAAATGGAGAGAAGTATACATACTCTAGCAGCGAGAACAGATTATTTCCTAAGAGAGCTATCCTCCGAGTAGGGATGCTATTAGGAGGTGCCTCTGAAGTTGCCAAAAAGGTTCGTGCTCAACTATTGAATACTGAGGAGAGCGCAGTACAATTATAAATAAATGGATTAGTACTGTGTGGATTATCATTGAGTTTACTACTAATGAAGCCATTTACTAATCAAGAACAGGTCAGACAAGGGATATAGTTATTGCACTTAAGGTTACACTTGTATAACGTATCTCATGAGTAGGTAAGAGAGGTACCTGTAAGAATGTAATAAAGGAGTAGACCTCTTCAGTCTAGCTCCTTATATCTAACTATCTATAAAGCAATTATTCTTTATCCTGTTTGTTCCACATATCCAACTTGCCACTTTCGAATCTCAGCATAGCAAATTTTATATTGCCTTCACCTTTGTAAATTATGGTTTCTATGTAGTCTTCTTCTTTGTATAGTTCACCTACACCGCCGATCAACTGGGCTACCTCCTCACGAGTCATATCATAATCAAGAGCTTCAAATTCTCCCTCATTAATGTACCCTTGAGATGGCTTGTAGTCCTCAAATGGTACCTTCGTAGTGGTAGCTTCTTCCTGTGAGCAGGCACCTAATAAGCTAATACTTATAAATATGGCTCCTAATCCAAAGTGTTTAATCATATAACCCCCCTTGGTTTATTCTATTCGCTCTCATGGTTGTCCTATCAATATCACTTATTGAACGTACTCTACAAGTTCCTATGAGTACAAGCCCTAGCGGTGGAGCTAAACAATCTCCCTATAAAATAATTCTAACAGATTGCTCGTACAGTGTTCTTCATTAGTTTTCCTCCTCAGGTAATGCCACAGAGTATGTCTGTTTTACATCTTACCTCCTAAGATACAACTTGATAGTTAACTAAGGGTATCTAGCTCAGTAAAGAAAAGAAAATAAATAAAGAACTACTGAGGAAGACAATAGAGAGTACTAGCTGGTAAACCAGCAGTTATAACTCCATAGGTAATACTAATAGATTTCCTTTTCTAGGTTTAAGGTATTTAAAGGCATTAAAGAGCTATAGGAGATGGCACAATTAAGATAAACTACAGAGTTCATCTTCAAAGGATATATTTTCTCGTAAACGAGTAGGACGAGCCTTTGAAGTGTGCTTCTGTACATTCGCCGTCTCAGGCTTTGTATTTATGTTCTGAGAGGGTGAGGGCTAGTAGAGGTAGCTAACTAAGCGATCTCTATAGAATCGACTGATTAATATTCTCCTAGAAATAACTTTTGGATAATAATTAACGAGGTAGCAATTCTTTAGTTTTACTTTAGGGGTTACTGTAAGAAAGTCTAAAAGGTTCTATACAGAATACAGAGAAACCCGAAAGTGAAACAGGTTCAAACCCTTGGGGGAGTAAGGTTTAATAAGATTCAATGCTAGCGGTTTCATACACCATTCTAAAACCAATTTGAGGACGGTATCCATAGAATCTTAATTGAAAAACTAGTTTACAGGTAGTTCACCAACAAAACGTTTTAGGTCAACCTTTTAAGGTTTATGGAAGCATCGAAGAGCCATTGTTTCTAGCGAAGGATGTAGCTGAGTGGATTGAATATTCTAGAAGCAATGTGTCTAAGTTAGTAAATATGGTAGATGATGAAAAGGTTTGTAACTTTATTACTACCCCAGGTGGACGACAGCAAACGTGGTTTTTAACCGAAGATGGAATTTATGAAATATTGATGTTATCAAATAAGCCAATCGCCAAACAGTGGAAAAAGGAAGTAAAGAAGATTCTCAAGCAGATCCGTCTCACTGGAGGAACTGTAGAGGCTGACCGTGAGGCAGAGTTCATCGAGAACTACTTCCTGAGCTTTTCTGAGGACGTAAAGAAATTTATGGTGTTAGACTTACATGCTACTAACAAGGAGCTACAATTCATTAGTAACCTGTAGAGGTTGCTTGGTGAGTTGTAGCTTTTTTTGTGCTCTGGTTTGTAATGTAAATCCCCTGAGTTAGTAACGTAGGAATGCAGGTTCAAGGTCCTTCAGATGCAACACATTTGGTATATACCTATTGAGAAGAATTTTTAAGTACCACTCTTATAAATATAAATATTAGGAAGGGGGTATTAGTAAGTCATAGTTCAAAAGTGGACTCAATTAAGGACGCAATCCTGTTGCAGCTAATGGGTTTTCTCTGTAGGGGTCACAGTCCTTCATATTAGTTATGAAGGAATGAATAAGAGGATAATTTCATTACACAATCTCCCTAGTTTAATACTAGTTCGGCTGGCTCATAGTTGTTCTGTTGAGTCGGCTCCCTTTTTACTCTCACTATATTGTTAGATTAATAAGGTTATAAATGATGAAGAATAAAGCCAAATAGGAGGGAAGAAAATGACTATTCAATTCTACGTTGATTTAGAAACAGTTTGTAAAGAACGAAATCATACATTAACTAGTGTCTTTGAAGTTCATCACCTTAGATAACCTCTTGAAGATTAGCTTTACTGCATTAGGTGTAAGTTGTTTTCCTTCCCTCGAGGTGAACAGGTACTGAGGTATACTCCCTAGCTAACCTTCATAGGTTAACTTTAAGTAGTCCTCTTTACGAGTTGTGAGTTTATATAGAACCCCCACAGTTTCAGCTTTTGGGAATAGTCTCTCAAGTATTGATACCATTGAGATAGCAGACTAGAGAGATTAAGGGCCTACGATGACAAAACTGTCAAGGTGGCGCTCTCCTAACTAAGTTATAGGAAGTAACTACTTTTCAATCCCCAAACCTAATCCACAAGGTTTATTAATCTGCCCCCAATTACTTCCTTCTTTTCTCCCCATATTCTATAATTAATCTATAAAATTAATTGGGGGTAATTTCCAATATGAAGATTCAAATAGTGATCCAAAAGGCTACTCATTATGAACCCGATATTTCATTGCTTGCTGAAAAAGAATCAGGACGCCAAGAATTCATAAAACGTTTTCCATTAGAATCCTTAAGAAATCTAACGATAGAAGAATATGCAAATACTAAAACTAAAGATTGTTTTAACTACTGGCTTGAACAGAAAAATATCCTAGGCGGTATTGGGGGAGCAAATGCTGCTAAATTCGGTATTTATCGTGCTAAAACTGGTGAGTACTGTCAAGGTTACGGTAAACAAAAAATGGTATTAAAAGGTGAACAGTTGCAGGAAGAATTTAGAGCTCTAAAAAGGGGGATTTGTGAAGCAATTCGGCTTGCAAAGGAAGACCGCATTTCTGAAATTGTTACATTGAATTTACCAATTTATAATATGGTACTGCTAAAAATTTTAAATCTTTATGTTCCAGAGAGATTTTTTAATATTTATTCACCACCAATTTTGATTGAGTTAGGAAAGGAATTAAATATAAAAGATGAATTGCTTACTCCTCAGAATGCAATTGCTTTGAATCATGCAGTGTTGCATTCTATTAAGAAACAAAATGTTTTTTTAGATTGGTCTAATGAAAAGATCTCAAGATTTATCTGGGATACATTTTCTGAGCGGGATAAATCGCTTGATAAGAATACAAACTATTGGCTAGCTGGACATACATATGGAAAAGATCGTTCTATTCAAGATTTTTTATTGAAAAACAATTGCATAGCAATAGGCTTTTTACGTGAAGATTTATCCTCTCTTTTAGAAGAAGAAAATATTGAGGATATCATTGATGAGAAGGAAGAAACATCAGCAGGACAAAAAGCATTAAAGCAATTTTTAAAAATGAAAGAAGGAGACTTTGTTGCTTTAAAAACATCATTTACTCGTAAGGTTGATGGGAAGACAAGATCAGTGTTACGAGTTAGTGCTGTTGGGAAAATTACTAAAGATACTGTTGATGGTTATGAATTCTCTGAAGAGTACGGACATCTACTTCCTGTTAAGTGGATTAATACTGAAGAAAGAGAGTTCATAGGTTACGGGGGATATCGTAGTACATTAAATGAAGTGAAAAATAAGAATGTAATTAACTTAGTATTTATGCAGGGAAAGGAAATTAGCAATACGCCCCAAGAATCTACTGAAGTGTCAGACTCAGATCCAAGAAACTATGTATTTTTTGGTCCACCTGGAACAGGGAAAACATATCAAATTGTTGAACGTGCTCTTGAATTAATCGATAAAAGAACATATGAGGAACTGAAGGCGGATGGACGAGAAGCATTGCAACAAGAGTTTTCACGTTTAACAAAAGAAGGACAAATTCATCTTGTAACGTTCCATCAGTCCTATGGATATGAAGATTTTATAGAAGGATTGAAATCTGATGGAAAAGGGAACTTTGTGCCAACGGATGGTATTTTGAAAAAAGCGGCACTTGAAGCGATGTATGAAGGAATTCAAAGTACAAGTCAGGAATTTTCGAATGAAGTTCGTTTTGAGCAACTTTATGATTACTTGGTTGAAAATGGTTTGAAGAATAATATTCAATTTGAATCAAAAACAGGAACGAAAAATTTCATTTCATATATTTCAGAGCAAAATAATATAGTTGTAACGAGTGAAGATGTAAAAACTAGTTCAATAGTTTCAAAGAATCGTTTACTAAGCTTGTATCGCTATGTTCAGGAGCATGATATTGATTGGAAGAATAATACTATGTTTGTTCGTGAGGCGATTGGTGGGTGTAATCAGACGAGATATTGGTCTGTACTAAATTGGATATTAGAAAAAATGGAAGATACAGTAGAAGACGAAGAAAAAATTGAAGTTGAAGTAGAAGAGAAAAAGGCAATTATTCAAAAGGCATTGTTGGAAAACAGTTCGTTTGATTATTCGAATGCGAAAAAACATGTTGTAATTATTGATGAAATGAACCGAGGCAATATTTCTAAGATTTTTGGTGAGCTGTTAACGTTACTGGAAGAGGATAAGCGTTTAACACAAAGTAATGAATTGATTGTTGAATTACCGTATTCAAAAGAGAAGTTTACGTTACCTCCCAATCTATATGTAATTGGGACAATGAATACGGCTGACCGCTCTATAGCTTTGCTTGATACAGCGTTACGTCGCCGCTTTGTGTTTGAAGAAATCATGCCAAATACTGATCTTCTTGAATCGATTGGTGATGAAATTGACCTTGCTGAAATGCTTTCTGTTATTAATTGGAGGATTGAAGTGCTGTACGATCGTGATCATATGATTGGGCATGCGTATTTTATCAACGCGAAAACGGATAATGAAGTTATAGCTATTTTTCAAACGAAAATCATTCCACTTTTACAAGAGTATTTTTATGATGATTGGGAAAAAATCGGTCTTGTTTTGGGCGGAATAGGGAGTTCAAAGGAAGATCAATATATTGTTTATAAAGAAGAAGTTAATGTAAATGAACTGTTTAAACAAAAGCCATCTATTTATATTCCTGCACTGTACCGAGTAAAACGAAAATTAACAGCGCAAGAGCTAATCGCAATTTATGAATAAGACAATTATAGTGCGTGAGGCGTATGACTGGATTACAGAAAGTGACGTTACAGTAGAACAATTTGATGAGCTTATACGATATATTGAAGAGAAATATCCAAATGAACAGGTGATTGATCAAAAGTATAAACGACTTCGGTTTATTAATTATGTTGGCGTCATACAATGTTCTGATGTGCGGTATGAAATTATACCCAAAATAAAAATCACACCTATTGAGGATCGAAAGGCATTGCTAGGAATGCTTTCGATTACAGAATTTTTGCCAATTTCATTTTATGAGGAAGTACTAAATGGCGAGGATAGAGGAGAACTGCTTACGGCATTTCTTGCTACATTTCTTACTCGTTTGCTGAATGAACTCAGAAAAGGGACTTATAAAACATACGAACGTCATGAAGAAAATTTAAATACACTGCGTGGCAAAATCGAGCTTAGTAAACACATTTATAAGAATGTATTTCAAAAAACAAAAGCATATTGTGCATTTGATGAATATACGGAAAATAACTCTTTGAACCAGCTATTTAAATGTGCATTGCTCATTGTAAAAAAGCATACAAAAATACATACTTTAAAACTTTATCTTGAGCGCTGTTTAGGCTACTTAGAACCTGTGGATGTAGTGTATTTTACAGAGAAGGAATTAAAGAGTATTACATTTAACCGACAGAATGAACGTTTTCGTCAAGCTGCTTTATTTGCTAAGCTAATTGTTGAGCGGGCAACGATTTATAGTAAAGGACGAGGAGCATCATCGTTCTCTTTCTTATTTCAAATGAATATGTTGTTTGAAAAATATATTGAAGTAGCACTACAAGAGACTATTGGTAATAATAAAATAATCAGTCAACATGCAGAAAAGAGGCTATTACGTAATAAGAAGAGTGGACGCCAGAACATTTTATTAAAACCAGATTTTGTGATTAATAATGTGATAATCATGGATACGAAGTGGAAAAGTGCAACAAATAATGGAAGAAGTAGTTATGTTCAGAGTGACATTTATCAAATGTATGCGTATGTCACGGCTTATAAGGAAGTTAAAAGGTGCATATTGCTGTATCCAAAACAGGAGATAGAAGCTGTTCATCCTGTGTGGGAAGTTATTGATACTGAAAAAACTATCGAAATGTGTACGATAAGAATTGATGAATTTTCCAAGACTGTGCGAGAATTAAAAGAAATTCTACAAAAACAAGTTAAATAATTTTGTAAAGACACTCAATTGAATATGGGTGTCTTTTAATATAGAAATCAAATCTCCTTTGGAAAAGCATGAATATTTAGTTTGTTTTAATTGAAATAGAAATGAACTTATTATATAATAAGTTCAAGAAAATTTTTCCTTTTTAATCATTCCTAAATAACCACAAACCTTTCGGGTTTACGATTCATTACAAGGAAGTGTATAACGCATATACGCTAATTTGTAATACGAATGTATTCCTGGAAGGTTTTTTTGCGTTGTAGGAATAGGACAAGTAATCAACTAACAAGGATGTGATAGATTATCTTAAAGTATTAAGAATTGTAGTGAGGAAATAAGAATTTTGGATTTCAAAATACAAAAGAATGTGAAAAAAGATGAGAGGAGCAGTCTCGTCTTTTTTATTTCGAAAGGAGAAGGACATGGGTAAGAAAATTATGGTTCAATCTGTAAAGTTGGTAAAAGACAGTAATCGAATTTATGATATTGAGAAAAAGAAAATCACTTGTCCAGCGGATGCTGTACGCTTTGCACAGATTATATTTGATATAGAATCAAGGCCAAATGAAATTTTTGGTGTATTTAACTTAAATACAAAGAATGAAATTATTGGATGTAGCATTGTGTTTGAAGGAACTGTTGATTCATCGTTAGTCCATCCACGCGAGACGTTCCGCACAGCAATATTAAACAATGCATCTTCAATAGTATGTTTCCATAACCACCCTTCAGGACATAGTATGGAATCTCAAGAAGATGTTGAAGTAACTAAGCGATTAAAAGAATGTGGAATTATTATTGGTATCCCTCTTCTAGATCATGTCATCATTGGAGATAATAGTTATGTAAGTTTATTGAAAAAGGGGATTATCTAATACAAAGCAATAAGCCAACTATTTTTAAGGGTGTATATGGAGGAATAGGAAGATTCTAAAGCGTTTATTCGCATGGATCTTCTTATTTTTATATTTGTAAGGGTGATTTATAAATGTATTCATAATATGTGGTTCGTGGAAATGGTCAGATTAAAAGGTCAGAAATATAGGATAAGAAAAAAGGATCTATGCCTAATAAACTAACAAGATAGCTCTAACCTAAAGCGAGCAAAAGTAGCCTAAAGGCTTTTGATATGAAGGGAAAAGAAGCAGCAAGCTGCTCAAATGATAGAAAAGTAGTAGAAGAAAACCAAATAGCATTCAACGAGTAAACTTTGGAGTTATTAAACCATTTGTGGCTGAAGGGATTAATATGGGGATTGAAGATTTGAATGCACAACTTGTTCTCAAAGCAATGGAAATAGCTTTAGAAAAGAATACGCCTAAGGTGAACGTAAACGTTTAGAACAAGTATTAGCTAAATATCGAAAAGAAGCTTAAGTCAAATAGAATTTTCTTCCCTAGAAGAGCTGTTCCATTGTTATACATAAGAAACCCTCTTGAATATCAGGGAGATAACGGTATATTCTCGTTTAGGTTCGAACCAGCGACCGCTACCTTGGTAAGATGGCGGTCTTTTTGATATATTAATCTTCTTTCTGTATTATAAATTCCCAAAACTTCTTTAATTCCTCTCGCTTTTGAGGAGTCGCATTTTTTATATCTTCAAACCATTGATAAAGCTCAGGATCTTGTATGTCTGTAACTTGTCTCATTTCAGTTGTACCGAGGAGGTAATCAATTGATACTTCAAAGAAAGTCGCTAATTTTATCAATGTATTATAATCAGGTTCTCGATTTCCTTGTTCATACATTGCATATGTAGTTCGAGCAATCCCTAGTTGATTTGCCATGTCTTCTTGACGCAGTTTGCGTTCTTTTCGAAGAGTGTGTAGTCTAGTGCCAAACATATGCTACCTCCTTTTAGGTGTTTTCTATATCAATTATAACGTCACAATATGTAACATTTAACAAAGTACACGAAATGTGTAAAAAACATTGATTTCATACTTATTATTGTGTAGTATAATTATTAATTACACATTTTGTGACAATAAAAGGAGGAAATAATGAGGTTTTGGTTATTAGAAAAACGTAAAAATAAAGAGAAAACACAAGATTGTATTGCATATAAGGCAAGAATATCTAGAAGTATGTATGCAATGATTGAAAGTGGTGAAAGAAATCCAAGTGTTCCTGTCGCAAAGAATATAGCTAAGGTACTAAATTTTGATTGGACTCTTTTTTTTGAAGATTAGTGTCACGATACGTGTAATTTCGAGAGTGAGAATTTAATTTCTATATTGTTTTCCTAAAACGAAATAATTTATTACTTATTTTTAAAAAACTATTAGATAAGGGAAGTGTTTAATATGAACATGAAAACATTTGAAATGCGTGAAAAACGTTTAGCAGAACTACTAGGTGCAAAAGTACTATGGGAATTTATCAGTGCCGTCACAGAGGAAATTGAAAAGCAGGAATTAGAGTCTACACCAGGTTTATTAGAAGATCTATTCATACATGTGAAAGAAACCATTCAAATTCAAAATATGAATCAACGCATAACAAAAGCCCCTGTAAAAACAGAGGCTGGTAGTATAGATAAAGAGACATTATTTATGGAAGCGTATGTAGAATTAATTAATCATAAGTTTCTTATTTCTGAATTAGCTGTAGAGCTTTCATCTGTTCTAAAAGAATTAAATTGTTTTGTTCAATCATCTTTGCCACAGCTTCAAAGTGAGCTTGATTCTCAAGAACCTCGAGTTGCTTCTCTTTAGGAAGTGATTGAAGTATTTCTTTTATTTCTTTACACTCGTAAATGTTATTCTCCGAGTCTTCAATTAATTTATTGCGACGATTGGTGTATTCAAGTGCACCTAAAGTCGCTAATGCGCGAGGATCTAATCCCAGAATTTCCATGTATTCCTCTCCTTTCCTCTACAATAATTCGATAGGGGAAAGGAGATTCCTTTAATCTTTATATAGCTATACAAATTGTTAATGATTAGTAGACATGTTACCTAGCAGGAATGTAATAAAATTAGACTTTAAAGAGCTTGTAAAAAGGGTGAAAAGAAAGTGGAATACAGTAATTCTCACTCTTTTCCCTTAAATAATCTACATATGATACGGTTGTTTTCTTTTATCATGAATTTTACATTGGATTCTTTGGGGAAGATTGGGGAGATATATAGGATATGGGGATGAATGAATAGATAAACAAAATGAAAGAGAATTGTAAGAATTACAGGGAACGTTAAGGGGTTATTAGGTAATAAATTTTAAAGTATTTAAGAGTGGGAAGATGTGTATCAATCATTACTTAAAAAGTAAAAGATTAGTCATTAAATAGGGAGAAGTGTCTAAGTTACTTGTATAGATGAAATAATGGAGCATATGAAATTAAAGCATGATGAAACATGTTGAAATAAATAGAAGGGGATTTTTAGGTAGACTCAGAAGAGAAATAAGGCATGCTGAGAAAGTGGCTATTGAATTCGAAGAAGTTAAATTGTGAAAGGTATCACTTATGTAAGAATATCTATTACTTATTTACTCTATATAAAAAAGCAGCTGCACAAAAGTACAGCTAGTCTTCTTCGCAAATTTATATGGCCTTAATGACGAATTGGGATTGAGGTATATATAGTAATTGTGCTGCTAAGGAAGTTGTTGTGTTAGCAAATGGGTATGCTTCCTTATAAAGAAAATTACTATACACTATTTCATTCATTTCATAGGTCGTACACAGTTTTTTTAGGATTTTTTGAGAAATTTTATTTGTACAAGCAGCAATAAAATCATAATCTCTTTTACTTATTTCTTGAATGGCATGTGAAAGAAGGGTAGTGACTATACCACTTCCCATCCAATCTGGATGACAAGCGCCCATATCTAGATAGACCAATTTTTCTTTATCTAAATGAGAAAACTCAATAGATTCTGTCTCTAATGTATCTAAAAGTTGAAAAATAGGTTCCATTTGCGGGCATAGTTCAATCGCTTTCTCTGTATCTATTAGTGGCTGGGTTACTTTTTTTGTTAAAAGAACTCCAACAATTTGGAAATTTTCTATTGCTACAAATGACATAGCTTGAGATACAGCTTGTTTCATCATTTCTTCGCACATTTTGTGAAAAGGAGCAAAAGGAATTTGTAAACTGCTTACAAGAGGTTCATTATTCACAAAAGAATGTGCAAGTAAATGTGCTGCATCTTTCACGTGGTGTGTATCAAGTAGCTCTATATTCATATGTTTTTCCTCTTTCCTGATGTAATTAATAGTAATTAAAAGGATTAAAAATTTTATTTAATTTAGTTAAGTTTAACTATTAAAGCGCTAACAAAAATGGTTATTAAACATATGAATAAATCTGTTTAGTAGCAATTGAAATATGTTTATAAAGAAATTCTACGATCTCATCTATACATTCAACAGTTGTATATGGAGAGATAGAAAAGAATTTTAATGTAGAAATTGGATTTCTATCATAACTGTTTATTACATCTACTACACAAGAACGAGTTGTGTCACCAAAAAATACTTGATCGCGATTTTTTCCTAGGTAATTAAATAGTTCTATATTTAATCGGTTTGTATCTTCAATCTCTTCTTTTGTTGCAAGGCCTATTCGTTCTTTTTCCCAATTTTCTTGGCCATCTCCATTCATATAGAAACGGAAAGTCGTAATTGGTCCAAATGTAAAATCATTTGTGATTGCGACTTGAGGCAGGGCTTTTCGCAACTTTTCTCTAAATAATAGATTTACACGAATATAATTTGCTAATAATTTTTGATATCCTTCAATTCCAAAGGCTACTAGATTGATATACATGGGAATAGCGCTACCAGCTCGTGAACATTCTAAGGTATAGCCTGTATGATAACTTCCATATGACCTATTACCAAGATAAGGTGTGTCATCTTGTTCAATGTCCATCAGTTGTAAATCAGTATGATTTTTTACGATTAAAATACTTGAAGCATAAGGTGTTTGTCCTAATTTATGAAAATCAAAACATACACTATCAGCAAGAGACATATATTGCATTTTATCTTGTACGTATTGTAAGGCATTTTTTACATTAGGTTCAAATGAGAGTGGATTTTCTTCAAAATTATAATTATTAAAGAAGCTATAGAATCCACCCATTGCAGAATCAGCATGGATATAAATAGGCTTTAATTTATATTTTTTCTGTATTGTTTCAGCGCTCTCTTTAATTTTTTTTATATCATCAATGGTAAATGTATCTGTTGACCCCATAGTAGCTAGAATATAGAGGGGGATACCGCCATTTTTAATAACCTGTATCATTTTATTCTCTAAATCTTCTATATCCATAGAATTTGTATATGGATCAGTTTTCACTTTTATTAAGTGATTTGATCCGATGCCAGTTGCTTCAGCTGACTTTAATAAACTATAATGTGCATTTTCAGAAGCAAAGCAATATACATTTTGTGGAGCGCCATGTTCTTTTGCTGATGGGAATTGTTTAGAAATTGCTAAGCGCAAGCTCGAAAACACGCATCCTTGTCCACCCCATGTTGTATAGCCACCGCTATTATGCGGATTATAACCAATCAGTTTTGAAAGCATGGATACAACTTTTACTTCTGCTTCAGCTGCCCCTGGACCATATACATCCCAAACACCATTACCATTTAAAAGGGCCATGGTTATTACACCTAATAGTGAAGGTATACTTGGTAGTGGTACAGCGTTAGACAAGTAATATTTATTTGGATAAGGATGACCATTCATAAATTGGTTTAGCTCTTCTATAACCTCAGACATAGTGATTCCAGCTAGTGGAATATGACTTTGGTGAATTAAGCCATTGTAGTATCCTTCGGATTTTTCCTCACATTTACCTAAAGTAGCTCGCTCTTCATTTTTTAATCGGTCAAGATTTTTAATTATTTTCTGCATAGATTCTAATAAAAGTTGTTGTTTTTCTTCATTTCCGTCAACGCTCGGAAATAGTTTTAAAATATCTTGCATGCAGTCACTTCTCCTTGTGAAAAACTGGATTTTTATTTTACTTGGTTAAACATAAGGGTATAATAATTTGTAATTGTCCTTTCGAACACATAGAAATGAGGAGCTATTTAGAAAAAAATGTAATTCCATAGAAGATTATATGAACTATGGAATTTAAAGTAAAGAAAAATTTTTTGATTTATTTTAAAAAAGTAATTGTGAGATAATGAAGTTTCTAAAAATATTTCTGAATTAATTGTTTATTCGGTTTGGATGTTGCCCTAGCATGTATTCAACTAGTGTAATAGATATTTTTATATAATGTAGAACGTATTATAAGGTAGTTGAATAAATGTATTCATAATATGTGATTCGTGGAAATGGACAGATAAAAGGGTTCAAATACTTTATAAACTGTAGATATTGTTGGGAAAAGATAAAAGAAATAGGTTGGAAGTGCTAAAGATATATTCTAGTGGAGAAGAAGTAGTAGTATGGATTTGGTAGAAAAATCAGCATAATTTTTTATGGAAGAATAATTACTTGATCAAAGTTGTTTAATGAATTCAATTTCATTATCTAATAATAATGGACGAATTAAATATGAAGAGTTTTCTTTAACCTGATTAGAAATTTTTGCACCAGGAATAGCAACTGAAACGGCTTGGTGAAGGAGAAAAGGATGAGAATGGGAGTAAAGTGGATATAAAAAGTCTAGATGCTCTTATTCCATATAAAAAGTAAGAATTGAGGTCGAAAATGAACGTAAGGAGAATACAAGCAGAATTTGAAAATTTACACTATTGTGATGCATGGGTTACTAAATTAGTATGCGACTATTTTGGTGATGAGGTACATCTAACTTATAAGAATGAAAATGGCGACGTAGATTTTCAATTTAGCGGTTGCTATAGAATAGATCTCAAACATAGCATGGGATATGTAAAAGAAAAACCAATAAAAACATTTACATATGAACAGTTACCATATTTTCTTCATGATATTGAAATTGGTGAAGTAGAAAAAGAGGGCTTGAAATTATATACCTGTAATATAATAATGCCTCCTATGGAATTAGAAATATGGTGTAAGGATATAAAAATTGAAAGCTAAGTATTATAATAAAAAACGCTCTAATTATTGTGAAAAATTTACAAGCATTGGATGTGAAAATACTAGGATTTCTTACAGGTTTCAATATGGGAATAAATCTTGCAAATGCATTTACGGAATGAGCTAATAGAATAGCGAGCCATAAGATTGATATTCCAGCTTCGAGAAATATTGATAACATTGATTTATGTAATGTGTTATATGATTTGGGTGTTCCACCGGAAAAAAACGCTGAGTTTATAGCGGGCTAAAAGTCTGCTAATCAATACATGACAACATCCATAGACTTTGTTTCTATACTGAGATGAAATAGAGAGGATATTTATTATAGAAACAATCCAATTAGATGACGGAAATTTACAAGTAAAGAGATAATGCATAAAATATTGAAAAATAAATTAGATCTACCGAATTATTATGGAGAGAATGCTGATGCGTTGTGGTATTGGTTAACAGCATGGGGTACTCTTCCTTTAACAATAGAATGGGAGTTTTTTAACGAATTTCCGGAAAGAATTCTCCTTCCTCAAGCGTGTGAAGGGTGTAGCCCAACGGTAGGTGGGAGATGAATTTCGGTTTGGCGTAGCCAAAAGGTTTTCCTTTTTATTTTGCCTCTGATATAATCAGTCTTATAAATTATAAAGGCTGGTATATAAATGAAATTAGATAGTAATAACCATTCAGTATTCTTGTTATATTATCATCTTGTGTTGGTCGTGAAATACAGAAGAAATGTGTTTGATGATGATATGTCAGACTATGCAAAAGATATGTTTGTTCGACTATCTGAAAACTATAACATCACATTAGTTGAATGGAATCATGATGTAGACCATGTTCATATTTTGTTCAAAGCACATCCTAATACAGAAATGACAAAATTCATCAATGCTTATAAAAGTGCAAGTTCTCGACTTATTAAAAGAGACTTTCCACA
>NZ_JAALFZ010000099.1:0-229 GCF_011800505.1 Bacillus sp. EKM501B
CTGATAAATTTATCCCCATCTTTAGATTTGAAAAGCCCGCAGAATGCCATTCTTTCAGTTGTTGACACGCTTTCTGTAACGTCCACTTCCCAATTGAAATAATCTGCGCCGTTTCTTCTGCGATAGGTATAAACTCAAAAGGAGAAATCAGTCCAAGCTCTGGATGTTGCCAACGTATTAAAGCCTCTGCACCAATAACCTTACCTGCCTTACTATCAATTTGTGGTTG
>NZ_JAALFZ010000100.1:0-220 GCF_011800505.1 Bacillus sp. EKM501B
CCCATTGGGACAATATCTGTAGGAGTATTTGTCATATATACATTGATACCGCTAAGTCGTTTACTACGAGGAGAATACTTCATCCCTTTCTTTTTTTCTCTTACCGTTTGATCTTGTAATCGTTTTTGTTGTTGTTCTTTTGTTAGTCGATGAATAATCACACGAGTTGGGACTTTATCAGTCATTCCTACATAAGCGTTGGATATTTCGCATGTTTGTC
>NZ_JAALFZ010000101.1:0-219 GCF_011800505.1 Bacillus sp. EKM501B
TGAAATGCAGTTGAATCTAAAATACGGATACGCTTGAAAATAGAAGTATATGGAGAAGAAATTGGCATAGATAAGGCCAATTTTTGATTTAGTAGTTCAGCTAGTATGTGTTGTAAAAATTGGACGGCTGCTTGATTAAATCGTTGATTCAGTCCTTCAGGACTGATGAGTACTTCTGTTGATGCTTCTAAACAGCTAGACAATTGAGTTAAAGACGTC
>NZ_JAALFZ010000102.1:0-215 GCF_011800505.1 Bacillus sp. EKM501B
AGTGCTATGTGAAGTAATGCAGAAACATAATGTAAAGAAGATAATCTTTAGTTCATCTGCAACTGTATATGGTATCCTGGAAACGTCACCGATTACGGAGGAGTTTCCATTAAGTGCAACAAATCCATATGGTCAAATGAAATTAATGATTGAGCAAATTATGCGTGATGTAGCATTTGCAGATGCAGAATGGAGTATCGCATTACTTCGCTATT
>NZ_JAALFZ010000103.1:0-211 GCF_011800505.1 Bacillus sp. EKM501B
CTGGGCTAGCTGGATTCGAACCAGCGCATGACGGAGTCAAAGTCCGTTGCCTTACCGCTTGGCTATAGCCCATTAATATTTACTAGTATGGTTATCTTTTCAAAAAAATAAACCCTCTCAGGTTATTTTAAAGAAAATGGTGGAGGGGGGCAGATTCGAACTGCCGAACCCGAAGGAGCGGATTTACAGTCCGCCGCGTTTAGCCACTTCG
>NZ_JAALFZ010000104.1:0-202 GCF_011800505.1 Bacillus sp. EKM501B
GAGCTGACGAATACTAATAGATCGAGGACTTAACCATATAATATGTAGCAATGTTATCTAGTTTTGAAGGAATATGCATTAAAATTTCTTCTTGACATTTCGAAAGAAATGTTTATAATGATAAAAGTCTGGTAATGATGGCAGAGAGGTCACACCCGTTCCCATACCGAACACGGAAGTTAAGCTCTCTAGCGCCGATGGT
>NZ_JAALFZ010000011.1:0-36055 GCF_011800505.1 Bacillus sp. EKM501B
TTCCCCGATAGAATATCGGGAAAAGGCCGTGGCATAATACTCTTTTTATTTCTGTCTACTTGACAGGGAGATGACCACTGTCCAAAAGGACAACCTCTCTTTTCTTATATCAATTAAAATTTAAACTCTTGTCCAACTTCAAAGCTATCTTCTAATACAAGAATACCTTTTTCTTGTGGAGCATCTGGAAGCTCTAATTCACGTGCAGAGCAGATCATTCCAGAAGAAGGAACACCGCGAAGCTCAGCTGGCTTGATTAACATACCGCTTGGCATTACAGCGCCGATTTTTGCAACGACAACTTTTTGTCCTGCATCAACGTTTGGTGCACCACATACGATTTGTAATGTTTCTGTACCGATTTCTACTTTACAAATGTTTAGCTTATCAGCATTTGGATGTTTTTCTTTTTCAGCTACATAGCCTACAACAAATTTCGGAGAAAGATCTGCTTCTACTGTTTCTTCAAAGCCATTCTTCGCTAAAATTTCGTTGATTTTCTCTACAAGCTCTTTCGTTAATGTAAGGTTGCCTGTTTCTTTTACTTCTAAGTAAGAAGATGCATTAAAGATGTTGAATCCTGCTGTCTCGTTGCTTTCACGATCGTATACGCGTGCAACATCTCCTTTGCGATCAAAAGTACGGTTCTCTAAAGTAATATCTTGTAAGGCAACAATTAAAGTGTCACCAATTCCTTCAAGGTTGTAAAAAACGTTCACTTCGTTCATCCTTTCTCTTTTCCATCTGTCTTCTTCCGATTTTTCGCTAAAATAAAGATTGGTTCAAATTCTCCATCTTCATATACGAATGAAAGTGATGTAATCGGAACATGCCCTTCGGCAAAAAATTTCATTGTCATTTGTGCAATAATATCATAACCGATTTCGTTGACGATATCAGCAATAATTAATACATCTTGGTGAGGAACAGCAACAACCATGTCACCAGAAATCTTTTCACGCATCGATTGTAGTAACGATTCGTTTAAAATACGAGTCGCGTCATACCCATCATTTGTGTTTAAAAAGTAGAATGTATTCCCCGCTACTGTGTCTTGTTTAAATTCATAACCTAATGAGCGTGCGTTGAATAATGCCATTTCACGCACTTGCTGTTCTGTAAGTTCTAATTTTTGTAATAGACGCTCGTCAATTAGTCGATACGTTTTATTCGAATCTAACGCATAGTAAATACGTGTTTCCGCCGTATGATCCGTCATAATAAACGGATTTCCTTCTTCTGCTTGTTTCGGGAAAGAAGTAGAGCGAATAACAGGTAAAATTTTCGCTCCGCTATTTTCTTCTTTATGCATCGCAATTAGCGCTTCTTGTACGTAATAAGCAACTTCTTCAATTGCCTTTTCTTTGTTCACTTCCCATTTTGCCACAACTCCTGGAAGCGATACGTTAATACCTTTTTTGGAGTCTTTTTGTTCAATACGTAAAACTTCTTTCTCACTATCATACTGAAAGTCCCATTCTGGGCGAGATAATTTCTTTATTAACTCATCTTTCATCTTTTTACTTGTCATCTTCATCTCTTTTTCCTCCCTTCCAAAAAAATAACCTCCCCCGCGAAGGTAGAGGTTGTTTTACAATTCAATTGGCAAATTGCCTTATTTTAAACCTTCAATGAACTCTTCGATTTGTTCTTGTGTTTTACGATCTTTGTTTACATAGCGACCAGTTTCTTCACCTTTATTGTACGCTACAAAGCTCGGAATGCCAAATACGTCTAATTTTACGCATAGATCAATAAACTCATCGCGATCTACATAGTAAAATGAGAAATCACTATATTTCTCTTCTACTTCTGGCATAAATGGGTCTACAAAGCGGCAGTCTGGGCACCATTCTGCTGAGAACATAAAGACTACATTCTCTTCATTTTTTAACTGTTGGAATTGCTCCATGCTTTCTAATGACTTCATCTATATTTCCTCCTCTAACGGGTACATTTTTCATGTTATAATCTTTCTTTTATACTACCATACATCGCGCACGGTGCAAGGTTTATGCTTGCTTTTTGTCATACTTATATTGCCCAACTAACAACTTAACAACGTGTACAAATAATTCCGTACGGTCGACATAATCATCTGTAAAAATACCGATCGCACCTTCGTGACTACGAATATCTTTTCGCTGCACAAACTCTTCCATCACTTCGCTTAATTCCTTACCATCTTCAAGAGGTGCTAAAAAATCGTCTGGTAACGTAATACGCGCTCCTCCGGCCACAAATACTTTCCCATCACTTGTTGCTAGCGCGCCCCAGTTACACATAAATAAACCGTGCTCCGTTTTCATTACGCCGCCTTCTAGCCCAATCCCAATTGGAGCTTCTCCGTCCTCTAGCGCTCGCTTCGCTCTATTGATCGCTCCTTGCATCGTCTCTTCATCTGAGAAAGGCTGAGCTGATACTCCTGACGGAACAGAAAGAGATGTAATTTCAGCATCTTTCCAAACCTTCTCCACAGCGCCAACCTTCGTTTTATTCTTCGATCCAACTACTACTTTCATTTCGTTCACCTCTATAAAAATTCATCATTCTATTCTAATATCCGCTTCGGCACAAATTAAGTACCAACCACTACCACACACCATCAGGGAATTCCTTCTCCCCATAAAAGAAGGTCGCTTTCTACAATATTACTGGTCCTAAACACAAAAACAGGCTTCTTCTTTCTTCCTACCCGCGGTCTTAATACATCATTCGAGCACCCATTAGGCACTAACCGCCACCACTCATCGCTGGGTCATCTATTCAACCTAAAAAAAGAAGGGTTTTTCGCCCTTCTTCTCTACGCGTTATTCTTAATTGTCTCTAACGTCGTTTTATCTGTTGTTCTTACAAGCTTCGTAATTAATTCTTTCGCCGCTGCATAATCATCAACATGTAAAATTGAAGCATGTGTATGAACGTAGCGTGCACAAACACCAATTACTGCTGATGGGATACCAGAGTTACTTGTATGTACACGGCCCGCATCTGTACCACCTTGTGAAATAAAGTATTGGTACGGAATGTTGTTTGTTTCTGCTGTATCTAAAATGAATTCGCGTATTCCTCTATGTGTTACCATCGTGCGATCGTAAATACGAAGAAGAGCACCTTTTCCTAATTGACCGAACTGTGTTTTGTCACCAGATGCATCGTTTGCTGGACTTGCATCAAGCGCATAGAAAATGTCTGGTTGAATCATATTTGCAGCTGTTTGCGCTCCGCGGAGGCCTACTTCTTCTTGTACAGTAGCACCAGAATATAATGTATTTGGTAATGTTTCATCTTTTAATTCTTTTAACAATTCGATTGCAAGACCACATCCGTAACGGTTGTCCCAAGCTTTCGCCATAATTTTCTTCTCATTTGCCATCGGCGTGAATGGGCAAATCGGCACGATTTGTTGTCCTGGTTTTACACCAATTTCAATCGCATCTTCATAACTATCTGCACCTATATCAATTAACATATTTTTTATATCCATCGGTTTTGCACGTTGCGCGTCACTTAATAAATGAGGAGGAATAGAACCAACAACCCCAATAACAGGACCATTCTTCGTCATAACTTGTACACGCTGTGCTAATAAAACTTGACTCCACCATCCGCCTAACGTTTGAAAACGAAGCATTCCGTTTTTCGTAATTTGCGTAATCATGAAACCTACTTCATCCATATGACCTGCTACAAGAACACGCGGGCCAGTTTCGTCCCCTTTTTTCAGACCAAATACGCTCCCTAAACCGTCTTGTACAATTTCATCTGCATATTTGCTTAATTCTTGTTTCATAAAACGGCGTACATCATGTTCAAAACCTGATGCACCTTGTAATTCTGTTAACGTACGAAATAATTGTAATGTCTCTTTATTCACGAAGTCCCCTTCTTTCAAACCTTAGTAGAATACCCCTTTTATTGTAACGAAATTTTCGAAATGTTTCTAGTTTCTTCTTTTTTAGCTGTATTTGCTTTATAATTATTATCGGTACACTATTTTTATTTTATAGAATTGAGGTGAATATATGAGCTGGAAAGGTTTAGTAGCAGGTCTTGGCGTTGGGTTCGCAGCTGGTTATCTCGTTGCAAACAAAGTACAAGAACAATCCCATATTTCTTCAGAAAAAGCATTGAAAATGGTGAAACAAGCATTAAGTCATAAAGGTGAAATTACTGGCTCTTGGGTACATATGGTTCCAGAGACATTTGAAAAATATGATGTCGCATATGAAGTTTATCGCGGCGGTCTTACAACAATGTTAAATGATATACAAGAACGATTTGAATTTTTAGTTGATGCTAAAACAGGTACTGTTTTAGAGGTTATAGCAGCATAAAAAGGAGGGTTCCCATTAGGTGAACCTCTTATTTTTTTGAAATTGCGGGTATTGATTAAAATTATATCAGCGATTTTCCGAATATATCGGCGCAACTCAATTTATATCAGCGTTTGTTTAAATATATCGACTTACCGACAAAACCCGACAATAAAAAAGAGGCTGCTCCAATAAATATGATGGAACAACCTCCTATTTTTATGCTTCTATACTCGTTTTCCGTTCTACTTTTTCTACGATATGCCCTTCCTCATTCCACTTCACAGCGCGATAATATGCGTCATGGTAAAACGTAAACCATGCCTCTTTTTCAGCACCATACTTCATCCACTTTTGTTTATTTTCAATCGAGGTCATCGGATAATCGTCGTATGCCATTACCCATAATACATTTTGATGTGCGTGCGTCGGTAATAGGTCTGCTAAATGAAGCATCGTTTCCCCATGGCTTTCTAAAGCAATAACTGCATGTCCATCACTATGACCACCTGTATGCACCATTTTTATTTCATCTGTAATTTCTATTTCTTGCTGGAACGTAACAACTTGATCTACAATCGGCTCCCAATTTTCCTTCCAATATGTATTACGGGATCTAATATTTGGGTTCCTCATTTCATTCCACTCTGTTTCACTTACGTAAACTTTCGCGTTCGGAAACGCTGGTACAAGGTGATCACCTTCCCATTTTGTTAAACCAGATGCATGATCAAAATGAAGATGCGTCATTAAAACATAGTGAATATCTTCTGGCTTTAATCCTAGTTTTTCTAATGATTCATAAACCGATGATTCTTCTGTTACACCTTGATTCCGCTTCATCTTCTCATTCAATTTACCGTTTCCTATTCCGGAATCAATGAGCATATTTCCGTCTTTCGTTTGCAAAAGTAACGGATCTGTTCGTAAATAAATATGATTTGTATCATTATGTTTATACTTACGTGACCAAAGTACTTTCGGCACAACACCAAACATCGCTCCCCCGTCTAAATGTGTATTCCCGCCTTTTAACCACGTTACTTTTATATCTCCAATTTGTAACTGTTCCATTACACATCCCCCTTTCAATTAATCTTAACATAAAATTCTGATTATTTTAGATGTAAAAAAACCTATGCATTACTGCATAGGCTCTGTACGATATTTTGCTTCAACTCGGTAAATACGATGACCTTTACTAGAGAATTTCTCTTCGTATTCAGTCATGATGTTACCTTCAAAGTCGCTGTTATGAAGATCTAAGCTTAAGTACGTTAGTAACATACCATACTCAGCCATACTCATAAGAGAATATTCAAATAGACCTTGGTTATCTGTTTTGAAATGAATTTCTCCGCCTTCTACTAACACTTCTTCGTAATTACGTAAAAATGTTTTATACGTTAAACGACGCTTCGTATGACGTTTCTTTGGCCATGGATCTGAGAAGTTTAAATAAACGCGATCAATTTCACCTTTCGCAAAGAAAACTGTTAAATCTTCAGCATCTTTATTAATTAACTTTAAGTTTGGTAATTCTTCTTCAATTAATTTATCAAGTGCATCTACAACAACACTTGTGAATTTTTCAATTCCAATATAATTAATATGTGGATTCGCTTTTGCCATATCATACATGAAGCGGCCACGACCTGTACCTACTTCAATATGAATTGGTTGTTCGTTTCCAAATACTTCTTTCCAGCTACCAGCGCGCTCCTCTGGGTTTCCGATTACGATATGTGAATATTCGTTAATTCGATCCATTGCATACGGTTTATGTCTTAAACGCATAGATGTTTCCCTCTCTTTACATAGCTATTTTAAAGGAATAATTCCTTCTTTCTTTTTTAATCAATCTACCAAACAAAAAACCAAGTACGTACGAGCACTCGGTCCGTTTCTTTCAAGTATAAGATGTACCATTTTGATAAAAACTACATACAGCATTAAACATTCCATGACGAAACAGCTTTTTCTCTTACATTCGAAGAGAAAAACAATCGAAAGGATGATCCGTTCATGCCAATTAATCAACAACATCAATTAGAAGTGCTGAAAGATATTTTAGTCAACCACCAAAGTGATTGCTGCGGGACAGTTTCAGAATGCGAGCAATTAGAGCGCCTCATTCAATCGTTACTCGCAAACGATAATATAAGTAGTGACGCTAAAACAATGCTAAACGATGTATATTCTTATAGTCAATCGGGTAAATCTTCCTCTAATTTGGACAACCATATTTCCAATAATCAAGAACAACTTACTCAGTGGATTGCTGGAATGGACAATTTTTCTTAAGTATTATTCTGAAGCAAGTAGTTGCTGTAAATATTGATGCCAATATTCAGCTTCTGCTTGCTGTTTTTTTGTTGTATGCCATTGAATAGACAAAATCGTTTGTGCTATCACATACCATCTCATACGCCTAAGCAGCGATTCATCCATTTCAATATCATAATAACCGAGCCACTCACTCCACTCCTGGCGCGGAATGTACCAATATAATAACATACCGAGGTCTAGAGCTGGGTCAGCAATTACAGCTCCATCCCAATCAATTAAAAACAATTCATCTTCATCCGACAATAGCCAGTTGTTATGGTTTACATCACAATGGCATACAACGAATTCATTGTATTCAATAGCTTTTAATGAATCCATTAAATATTGAAGGCCTTGCTGAATTGTTTCATCATCCCTTATATCTCCTCTTAAAACGAGTTGCAGTTGTTGTAATAACTCTTGTGCGTGAAGCGGCTGCTTCCCAAGTCTTTGAATCATCTGTACAAGCGCTTTAGAGGAGTGTATTTTCTTCAAAAGTTTCGCAACACGTTCTAGTTTCATATCTTCTGGCTCTAGCTTCTGTCCCGGAAGCCATTTTTGAGCAGAAATTACATCACCATTCGTTACCCTTCTTGTCCAAAGTAATTTTGGAACAATTCCTTCTGCTGACAATACCGCTAAAAAGGGCGATGTATTCCGCTTTAAAAATAACTTCTGTTGTCCGTTTTGCGCAATATATGCATCGCCCGTTACTCCACCAGCCGGTACAAGACTCCACTCTTTTCCTAATAATTGTTCCAACCATTCCATATTCATTACCCGTTAACAAATCCTTATCTTTTATAGTTATGAAAAGAAAAACCGCAACAGTTCTACACATGTTGTGGATTCATATATTTTACTGTAAATGAAAAGAAAAATTAGCCTAAGCCAAAAATCCTCTATTTTATTTTACAAAACCTGTCATAGAATGACAACTTATCAAAATCGTCACCTTTGTCAATTCTACATTTATTACATTCTCATCGTCAAGTAGCGATTTGTCACATTATCGTCAATATATACGTGCTAATTGGAGCGAGCCTAAGTTCCTTTCCTCTAAATGAAGAAATTGGCTCTATTTTCGCTTCGTTTTCGTTTACTAACACATGCCACGTTGCTTCTTTCGGAAGTTGCACAGTTTTAGCTTCTAAACCGCTATTAAATAAGACGATAATCTCTTTCCACGGCCCAAACGATTCTGCATGCTCTAGGTGATATGCAAGTACTTCTGTAGATGTTTGTAAAAAAGTCATATGTTTTTTTATAAGGTCTGCATTTTGTAATCGGAATGCCCCATGCTCTTTACGAATCGCAATTAAACCTTTTATATAGTTAACGGTTTCTATCTCTTTCTCTTTTTGATCCCAATCTAATTGATTGATCTCATCATTTGCATTATAACTATTTTCATTTCCTTTCTTCGTACGATAAAACTCTTGCCCTGCGTGTAAGAAAGGAATGCCTTGTGAAAGAATAACCATTGCGCTCGCTAATAGGTGACGTTTTTTCAAAATCGTTTCTGATTCTTCATTACTGCGCACTAGTTTATCCCACATCGTCATATTATCATGACATTCTACATAGTTAATGCTTTGCGCCGGCTCTAAAAACAGCCCTGTTTCTTTCATACTTAAAAGACTTCCTGCTGCAATATACTGCAAATGATTACAGTCTACATGCCCACCAAATGCAAAACCACGCTTATTTATATGAAATGTACTCCCTTTTATCCCATCACGAAATTGATCATTAAACTGCGCGATATGTGGCATTTTCTTCGCATTATTTAACGTTGCTTTTTCCTCAAGAGGAAGCGGTGTTTGTAAATCCCATCCTTCTCCTAATAACAAAGCATCTCGTTTTATGTTTCGCACTTCTTTCTCTATCATATTCATTGTATCAACATCTAAAATTCCCATTAAATCGAATCGGAATCCATCGACATTGTATTCAGTAAGCCAATATAAAATAGACTCTACAATGAATTTCCTCATCATTTTCCGTTCAGATGCTATATCATTTCCGACTCCCGTCCCATTAGAAGGCATACCATCTTCACCATGACGAAAATAGTATCCTGGAACAAGCTTCTCAAATGATGATAGCTCTCTTTCATAAACATGATTATATACAACATCTATAATCACCCTAATACCTTGTTCATGAAATGTTTCAATTAGTTGTTTGCACTCAACTATCCTGTTATACGGATCAGAGGGGTTTGTAGCATAATATCCTGTTGGTGCATTGTAATATAATGGATTGTACCCCCAATTATAGGCAGAAGAAGGATTCGCCTCATCCACACCACCGAAACAATATAAAGGCAATAATTCAACATGCGTAACGCCTAAATCTTTTATATGAGACAAACCTGTCAATGTCCCATTTCGTCCTGTTGTTCCTTCTTCCATTAGCCCTTTATACGTCCCTTTTTTACTCACTCCACTGTTCGGATGAATAGTAGCATCACGAATATGCAACTCATACAATATGGCATCTGTCATTGCTTGTAATGGTGGTAATTGCTCTCGTTTCGTTACAGTCGTCTTTTCTAAATCGATAACAATGCCATACTTTCCATTTACAGTCACTGACTTTGCGTAAGGATCCACCGCTTCGTTCCATATTAAATTAATACAAACAAGAAATGTATAGCGTGCTCCGTCTAAATCACCTTGTAATGTTTGAATCCAAACTCCGTTTTCTCCCCTGTACATTTCATGATCGGTATATTCTTTATCACTCTTATAAATTCTTACTTTCGCAAGCCTTGCAGTTGGGGCCCATACTTTAAATGTCGTTTCTTGTTTTTGATACACAGCACCTAAATCTGTACCTTCGTAATAATACTTTTCCTCGAAAATTTTTGTTCGAATAACAGCACCTATTTGTAAATCAGTTTCTTCATTCCGTTCATCTCGTACTGTATAATACTTCCCCACATCTAGCGGCTCTTCTATAAAGCACTCATACTTCGTTGCATCTGGAAGCGCAATAGTATGAGCAATCGGTAAATCTTTCACATTACTTCCTTCTTGCAAACGAAATGTCCGACTTGTTCCATACGCATGTGGGAGCAAAATTGTAATTTTATTCATTTCATCTAAATAGGCATCAAATGGACGTTTTACTTTCAACATAAAAAAATCACCATCATTCTCAAAGTTAAAATAAAGTGAAACTTTAATGAGCGAGAAAATTTTTCCATCCTCACTTATTATTAGCCTTCACCAATTAGGCGAGATAAAATGAGCTGCAAATGATAAGGCTTTTCTTATCAACAAGACTCTATACAGTAACTCCATTCTTCTCTATAGTATATTCACCTGCATAAAAAACGTTTTCAACATTCTATTTTTGTAATTTTATTTCAGCAATCGATTTATACTTCGGGGTTTCTTTCACGTGGGATTCGTATAAAGTAATTGTATCTGCTTGAAATGATATTTCAGGCACTTCTTTTATACTTTCTAAACGAAACTTTTCTTCTCCTATCCATTTACGAGCAACGGTAATATGCGGGTGATACGGGCGTATTTCTAGAGAAAATCCATTTTCTTCACAAATGGCATGTACTTGCTTTTGCAACTGAAACAAATTGTGATTCTCACTTACCTTCGCCCAAAAAATACGGGGCTGATCTTCCCTACCAAACGTTGAAAAACCTTGTAACGTGAACGATAGTTCTTTTGTTTCTGCAACTGTTTGTAATCCATTTTTTATTCCCTCTAATTGTTCCTCCGTTGCACTCCCTAAAAATGAAAGGGTAATATGATAGTCTTCTTTATGTACCCATGAACGAAATTGTAATTCCTCTTGCATGTCCTTTTTATAGTTATACAGCATTTCTTTTATATGATTCGGTAACGTAATTGCGACAAAATAATGCAGTTCCATGTACATCTTCTCCTTCTTTCTATTGTTGCTTTTCTTTCTTATCTCATTCAGGTAAAAAGAAGCCGCTCTCCAAAATAGAGAGCGGACATTATTTATATATCCATTACTTCGCTAATTCATGAATTGCTTGCGCGTAAATTGCTGTTGCTTTTAATAAGTCTTCAATTTCGATATACTCATCTTTTTGATGTGCAAGTTCTTCTTTTCCAGGGAATAGCGGCCCAAATGCCACACCAGCTTTTAATGAACGAGCATAAGTACCGCCGCCGATTGCTAATAGTTCTGCTTTTTCACCTGTTTGTTCTTCATACACACGTTGTAACGTACGGATTAATACGTGATCTTTATCGACGTGATGTGGGCGAGAATTAGAATAGTCAGCCACTTCAAAACCATGCGTACCAACATATTCTTTCAACTTCACAATTGTTTCTTCAAAGTTAGTTGTAACTGGGTAACGTACGTTTAGCCCTAAGTTACCACCGTTTTCTTTCGTATAAGAAATGCGACCGACATTCACTGTTAACGGACCGCTAATTTCATCTTTATAAGCAATAGTAGCTTTTTCACCAAAAATATCACCAGTAAATGTTTCTGTTGCAAATGTCGCAAATGCAGTTGCTTTTCCATCAAGTGAAACTGTAGTTAAGAAGTTTGCTAATAATAAACCTGCATTTTCTCCTTTTTCAGGAGTAGATCCGTGCGCTGAAATTCCTTCTATTTGCAACGTCACTGCATTTCCTTCTATAGTCGATTTCCCTATTTTTTTAGCAGTTTGTAAATACTCTTCATATGCTACTGTAAGTGCATTTACATCTTCTCCTGTTATAACCGCTTCTGCAAAATCAGGAACCATATTTAAACGGCGCCCTGAATCAAATGAAACAAGTTCATATGTACCTTTTTTCTCTTCACTACCATTTTGCACAACTTGTATGTCAGAAATTCCTTTTTCTGCATTAATAATTGGAAAGTCTGCATCTGGTGCAAAACCGATTGTTGGCATTTCTTCATTTTTAAAGTAGTGATCTACACATTTCCAATTACTTTCCTCATCTGTTCCTATAATCATACGAACACGTTTGGAAAGAGGTAAGCCTAATTCTTTCACAATTTTCATCGCATAATATGCTGCCATCGTTGGGCCTTTATCGTCAATTGCACCACGTGCAAAAATCTTTCCATCGCGAATATCCGCACTATATGCAGGAGTCGTCCAGCCATCTCCTTCTGGTACAACATCAACGTGACAAAGAATACCTACTAACTCTTCTCCTTGTCCCATTTCAAGATGACCTGCATATCCTTCTAAATTTTTAGAAGCAAAACCTTCAGTTTCTCCTTTATGTAACATGAAAGATAAAGCTTTTTCTACACCTTCACCGAATGGTGCGCCCTCTTTCGCCGATTCTTCTTCCCATACACTTTTAATTTGTAAAAATTGTTGTGTATCACGAATTAAATCATCTTTTCGTTTCGCAACTTCTTCTGTCCAATTAATTGCTGACATCACGCATCCATCCTTCACTATATTGTTTCTTTCATCATAACAAACCGAAATCTCTTATGCCATACACGAAAACTAAATACCGAACAATTGTAATATTTCAGATATTTCTTATTAGTTTTTCTTTTATTTTTTCAAAAAAATTTGCAGGAATTTGGCGTTTTACGTAGAATTTTATGTGTTAGTTGACTGACCATATATACAATGTCAACTACCAATATTTTTCTATATGAATATTTGTTAAATTTCTGTAAAATTTAAGTAGATTAAAGCATGAATTTTATCATGTAGAGTACAATGGTAGTAACGACCTTCTTTCCTGAATGGGGTCAAAAAAACTAGTAGAGGAGTGGTTTTCTCTTGAAACCTACAACTACTCGTATGCTAACACGCATTAAATCAATTTATATGTACATCAATGAAAACGGAACGGTAACGACGAAAGACCTTGTAGATGAGTTCGGGATCACACCGCGAACGATACAACGTGATCTAAATGTGTTGCAGTTTAATGAACTCGTGTATAGCCCTTGCCGCGGTAAGTGGACAACAACAGGAAAGAAAGTGAGAATGACCTCATAATGAAAAATAATTGTATGTAAATAAATACATACCCCTTTCTAATAATTAGAAAGGGGTCTTTTCTGCGCCTATAAAGGTACTACTTTTCAGTATCTACTTGATATGTTTTTAACATTTCTACTTCTTCATCTGTTAGCTCTCGGTATTGTCCAAGTTCTAGTTCTTCATCTAATACTAACGGACCCATCTCTGTTCTCTTTAGGTAGACTACTTTTTTCCCTACCGCTTCAAACATACGCTTCACTTGATGGAATTTCCCTTCCGTAATCACAAGCTCAATTTCAGAAATATCATCGCTTTTCAATATTGTAAGTGCACCTGGCTTTGTTTCATAGCCATCATCTAAAATAACACCTTTAGCAAACTCTTTTACATCCTCTTCTGTTACTACTCCTGCAACGTGTGCATAATATTTTTTCGGCACATGCTTTTTCGGAGATAATAATTGATGTGATAACTTCCCATCATTTGTTATCAATAAGAAACCTTCCGTATCGATATCAAGTCGTCCAACTGGGAACGGATCAAAGATTGCATCTTCTAATTCTAATAAATCTATTACTGTTTCATGATTATCATCTTCCGTCGCTGAAATAACACCTTGTGGTTTATGCATCATTAAGTAAACAAATTCTTTGTATTCCACAACTTCACCGTGAATCATAACTTCTTGCTCTTCTACATTTACATGAACTTTCGCATCTTTTACTGGCGTTCCATCAATTTTCACAACGCCATCTTTCAATAATTTCTTTACTTCTTTTCTACTTCCATATCCCATATTTGCTAATAATTTATCTAATCTCACGTTTTTCACCTTCTTTATTTATCATAGAAAAGGGGACGTAATTACGCCCCTCTTGATTTCAACTTTATTTTAAATCTACTACCAAGTTTACGTTGAATTTTATCTAATGCTTCTCCACCAAATACTCTTTCAAGTACTCCTGTGCGAATTGCTAACAATCCGTAAACAAGACCGCCAATACCTGCACAAATTGCAACTGTTATAAGAGCACCAATACGGCCATCAGGCGAAATCATGAAGGATAGAAGCCATTGTGATAGTTTTACAGCAACGACCATTATAAGTGTTAGTACTGCAATTTGGAATGTTCTTTTATATACAACACCGAATGAATAGTGTGCGTATTTTTTAATTTGTTGATTTGTGTACCAAACAGAAGCTAAGAAACCAACTGCTGTTGCTAGAATTGCTCCTACTGTACCGAAATAACGAATAAAGATTACGTTACATACAAATTTCAAAATAACGCCCATTATAAGCGCAATAATCGCATGCTTCTGCTGGTTAATACCTTGCAGGATTGCCGCTGTTACTGTAAATAAAGCGAATAACAACGCAACTGGTGCATACCACATTAATACTTGTCCACCTAGTGGATCTGAATCGTAAAACGCAGTATAAATTGGATATGCCAGTGAAGAAATACCGACAACTGCTGGCAATGTTAAAAACATATTCGCCTGGAATGTTTGTGTAATTTGTAATTTCAAATAACGGTATTGTTTTTCAGTAAATGATTTTGTAATTGCTGGTACAAGCGTTAAACTAAACGCTGTTGCAAGTGATACAGGAATCATAATTAACTTATGCGTCCACATTGTGAAAATACCGAGAGCTCGCTCTGCGATATCCCCTTGACCAATCGCCTGCATAATTGAGTTAAATGTCAATGTATCAATT
This sequence comes from Bacillus sp. EKM501B, assembly GCF_011800505.1. NCBI lineage: Bacteria > Bacillati > Bacillota > Bacilli > Caryophanales > Bacillaceae > Bacillus > Bacillus sp. EKM501B. Next base: position 14,345 of record NZ_JAALFZ010000011.1, read on the forward strand.
TGTTGATATAAAGGAATTGTTAACCCAATTACAACGTAAGGAATCGCATATGCAAATAACTCTTTAAACAATTGAACGGTGCTTACTGTTGATTCTGGTACAGTTTGTTCAATTAAATATTGATCCAAATATTTTTTACGTTTTAACCAGTACCAAATTAACACACCGAGTGCTCCAACCGCTGAAACGAACGCAGCAAATGTCGCTACTCCAACTGCTGTTGCAACTGTACCGCCAAGTACTTTAATAACGATAAAACTACCCGCTAATAAAAAGACGATACGAATAATTTGTTCAATAATTTGTGAAACGGTAGTTGGTCCCATAGACTGGTGACCTTGGAAATAACCACGAATTAAACTCGCTGCTGGTACAACAATAAGTGCGAAACTTACAAGACGAATGATCGTCGTAACTTCTCCTACATTATTGTGTATACTTTGTTTACCAAGCATCGCTTCTGCAAACAATGGCGCCGTCATGTACAGTACTAGGAACGAAAGAACTCCTGTTACTATCATCATAACCATTCCCGAGCGGAACATTCTCCGGCTCGTTTTATAATCGCCAAGCGCATTATATTTGGAAACAAATTTTGAAACAGCAAGTGGCACACCTGCCGTTGCGATACTTAAAAAGATCGTATATGGAATGTATCCATATGTATAGAGCGTTCCGCCTTCTGTTCCTACTAATGCATGAAACGGAAAGACGTAAATCATGCCTAAGAACTTTACTAAAAATGTCCCTAGCGTAACAATAAGCGTTCCGCGCAGAAATTTCGAATCGGACATACAAAAATCCTCCTACATCTACATAAAGTGAAACTATAATTAGTTGGAGACTTCTCTCCTACTCCTTATTAGTTGAACCATTCGAGCATTTACAGGCTAACAGACTCCCTATTTACTTCTCCTAAATCTTGAGGTTTTAGTCTTATCGCCTACAAATGGCAGGATAGTGCTGAACTCTAACTTTTGTATTGTACCACAATTCTCTCATTAAGCAGTACTTCACTCTATTTTTCTTTTAAGGGAAAACATGCTATTCTTTTAGGCAGGAAATGTAGAAAATGAGGTCGATATATTATGCATTATGATGTTATTGTCATCGGCGGCGGTCCTTCTGGGCTAATGGCTGCAATTGGTGCTGCAGAAGAAGGCGCAAATGTCTTACTTCTTGATAAAGGAAATAAACTTGGGCGTAAACTTGCAATTTCTGGTGGCGGACGCTGTAACGTAACGAACCGTCTACCACTTGATGAAATTGTTAAACATATACCAGGAAACGGTCGCTTCTTATACAGCGCTTTTTCTATTTTTAATAATGAAGATATTATTACATTCTTCGAAAATCTTGGTGTTAAATTGAAAGAAGAAGACCACGGTCGCATGTTCCCTGTGTCAAACAAAGCACAATCTGTTGTAGACGCACTTTTAACACGATTAAAAGACTTAGGTGTAAAAATTCGTACAAATACGCCTGTTGAAACGATTGAATATGAAAATGGTCAAACGAAAGCAGTTATACTGCAAACAGGTGAAGTGTTAGAAACAAATCACGTCGTTATCGCTGTTGGCGGAAAATCAGTTCCTCAAACCGGATCTACTGGAGACGGATATGCTTGGGCTGAAAAAGCGGGTCATACAATCACAGAATTATTCCCAACAGAAGTACCTATCCTTTCAAACGAGCCGTTTATACGTGACCGCTCATTACAAGGTCTTGCTTTACGTGATATAAACTTAAGTGTATTAAACCCGAAAGGAAAAGCTATCATTTCTCACAAAATGGACATGCTCTTCACTCATTTCGGCCTATCCGGACCCGCTGCTCTTCGCTGTAGTCAATTCGTCGTGAAAGCACTGAAAAAGTTTAAAACGAATACAATACAAATGAGTATTGATGCATTGCCAGAGGAAAATAGTGAGCAACTATTTCAGCGCATGCTGAAACAAATGAAAGAAGATCCGAAAAAAGGAATTAAAAACGTTTTAAAAGGTTATGTTCCTGAACGTTACTTCCTATTCTTATTAGAAAAAAATGAAATTGACGGCAGCGAACAAGCTGGACAAGTTTCTCACGAAAAGATTCGTGCACTTGTGAAAGACTTTAAAGAGTTTACTGTGAATGTAAATGGTACGCAGTCAATTGAAAAAGCATTCGTTACTGGCGGCGGTGTATCCGTGAAAGAAATTAACCCGAAAGAAATGTCTTCTAAATTTACGAACGGCTTATATTTCTGCGGAGAAGTTCTTGATATTCACGGTTATACTGGTGGCTATAATATTACATCAGCCCTTGTTACTGGTAGAATTGCCGGAACGACAGCTGGAGAAAACGCGAAAATGCAGTATTAAAAAAAGAAACAGGGATTCCTGTTTCTTTTTTTATAGGTACATGAAATTATATGAGCAATTCCACAAATATATCAGCGATTCCGCAACTTATATCGGCGATTTTCCAAATTTATCAGCGATTCTGCAACTTATATCGGCGATTTCCCAAATTTATCGACTTACCGACAAGAAACGACAAATATCTGCTCCATGTAACTTTCCATTGCTTTTTTGTTGCTTTATTTACCTTAGTACCTTTATATTTTATATTGTTGAATATTTAAAAAGGGTAAGGGGAAAACAAATGAGAAAAAAAGTCATGATGTCTTTAATGTTAATGACGTTTCTTTCTGCGGTAGAAGGAACGATTGTTAGTACAGCAATCCCTCGTATAACGAGTGATTTGTCAGGCGTCGAACTTGTTAGTTGGGTATATGCAATTTATATGCTTGCAACAGCTGTTTCGACTCCAATATACGGAAAGCTCGCTGATTTATTTGGCCGTAAAAAAGTTTTACTGATCGGAGCTACAATCTTTTTAGTCGGTTCTGCACTTTGCGGAGTCGTTACATCGATGGAACAATTAATCTTTTTCCGCGCGCTTCAAGGTATCGGTGCTGGTGCTGTTATGCCAATCACAATGACGATTATTGGAGACTTATATAGCGAAGCGAAAGACCGCGCGAAAGCACAAGGTTGGATGAGTGCCGTTTGGGGTGTATCCGGTGTTATCGGACCGTTAGTAGGTGGATTTTTAGTTGATTCCCTTTCTTGGCGCTATATTTTCTTCCTAAACGTTCCATTCGGAATTATCGCTTGCTTAATGATTGCAATTTACTACAAAGAATCTATTAAACCTGCTAAGCATCATATCGATTATCTTGGTGCAACAGTCTTCTCATTAAGTACAATCGCTCTACTATATGCATTATTAACAGGTAGCAGTAAGCAAAACTGGGGAGACATGACAATTATCGGCCTATTAATCTTTGCCGCTATTTCATTTATTATTTTCTTATTCATCGAGAAAAAATCTCCAGAACCATTAATTCCGCTAGCACTTTTCTCTAACCGTACATTATCTACGATAAATATATTAACTCTTATTGCTGGCGCAATGATTATTAGTATTACAATGTACCTTCCAATTTGGAGCCAAGGTGTATTAGGGAAAAATGCTACAGAAGCTGGACTTATTTTAATGCCAATCCCTGTTATGTGGACATTTGGCGCTATTTTCTCTGGTAACTTAGTAGGCAAATTAAAAACGAAACAAATTATTTTACTTGGAGCTAGCATTTTATCAGTCGCTACGTTCTTATTATTTACACTATCAACAAATTCACCATCGTTCCTTATTTATGTAGCAGTCGGATTATTCGGCTTAGGAATGGGGCTTGTGACACCGATTTACATGGTAACAATTCAAGCAGCCGTACCAGCTCATACACGTGGAACAGCTGTTGGTTTAAACACATTTATTAATACATTTAGTCAAACGTTAGGTGCTGCAATATTCGGTACAATCTTCAATACGATGATTCACGCACGTGGTATTAAAAATCTTGATCTTGTATCTGGTGGACATGGCGGTAATACAGCAAACGTAGTAACCGAATCACAATCTGCATTAGCATCAAGCGTACACGTCATTTATATGAGTACTTTCGTATTAGCAGTATTTACATTAATTATCGCTTGGCTTTTATTAAAGCCAGCTACACAAACAAGTGAGCAACAATAAAAAGGATGACCATTTTGGTCATCCTTTTTTTATTCTTCATTCTCCACAATATGTTTCAGCATGGATAATTTATTATCCCAAAAACGTTCATAATATGAGAGCCACTGTTGTAATTCTTCTAATGGTTCTGGATGCAAACGATATATCTTCTCTCTTCCACTTTTTCTTCCACTTACTAAATTCGCTTCCGAAAGAATATGAAGGTGCTTTACAACCGCAGTACGACTCATCGGAAAATGATCCGTTATTTTGGAAATCGGTAACTCTTTGTCACTTAATAACCGTATTACTTCTCGGCGGGTTGGATCAGCAATTGCTTGAAATACATCATATTTCGCTGCTGACGAGGACACTTAGCCTTCGACAACCTTTTTCAGTTTTTCATTTACAATTGCTACCCAACCACCGCTCATTCTATCGCGAATAATAGAGCTCTTCGCATTTGCTTTCGGAAGAATTTCATCAGGATGTTTCCAGCCGCCGTGAATTAACGTAAATTCTGTTTTGTTATCTCCTAAGTCTTTCAAATTAAATGAAACAACCCAGCCATCTGTATCCCATGAGAAAGATAAATGGTTTGGCTCATCAATTTCTAACACTTTACATGGTGATGGCCCAAATGGTGATTGCACATGAAATTCATGTCCTACCTCTAATACAAAATCATTTGGCATAAACCATGACGCAATCCCTTCTGCAGTTGATACTACACTCCATACCTTTTGAATAGACGCGTTAAAAACGATTGTTTGTTTAATATCATTTAATGTATTTTGTTGTTCCATTTTCATTCTCCTTTACTCGGCGTTATAACATAACACCTTTTGGTTATACTTCGATAATATAACACCTTTTAGTTTCATGTCAACGCTAATTCTTTTACTGTTGAGAAATTCTCAACATTTTTTCAACAGGACAAACACCCTCTTAGCATTTCCTCATAATATACTCACAAAGGCAATACAAAATAAAAACTTCTCTCAACATGAAACTCCATCATTTATCTTGAGAGAAGCGCCTTACTTATATCATGCGTACTTCGTCTCTCCTCCTTCCCTCAAGGGACAATACGCGAGATATGACAAATCAGAAGGAATATGCCCACCATTTGAGTAGGTAGTTATTTCTCTTCTCCTCAACATTTCCTCAGGAGCGAAATGACTACCGACTCACTTTTTTCAAACAAAAATAAAAAGGGGATGAAAGCTATGTTCTATTGCATTAACTGCTCTGATATTCATCATGAAAAACATCCGAATGATAAAGTATTCAAAAACGGTTTTTATATTGATCCATTTTTAGGTGATCGTTATCACCTTGGTATGTGTAAAGATGCCCAAAATCATGAAACAGGGGAGCCTCTTTTAACGACAAAGAAATTAGGCACACCCCAATCTATTATGAACGTATTACCGACACATGTTGTCCCAACATAAAACATAAAAAAGAGCTGGGTGAGCCAGCTCTTTTTTATGCTTTATAAACGATCATTGCTGAAAAACAATAAATTTGGTTTTCATCGTCGTTAATGGAAACACCAACTTGATACTTAATATCTACAAAGTTGCTATCATCAATCTTTTTCAAAAACACATTCACAGCGTCTTCTAAGTCTTTTTCGTGACTTTCATCAAAAACTTTCACACGAATCATGTTAACACCATCCTAGATCGCAGCCCTCCGCCGCTTGATTATTGCCACGGTGCGTATCTATGATGCGATAAAACTTTCCATTCTCATATATATATCCGTCTTCTAACACATATTTTTTATCTTCAGTATAGACATAAAACTTACCTATCATAAATTTACTCGTATATAATTCCAAATAATTTGGTCTAAATTTAGCTACAACTTTATTTGTAATATCAATTTTTATTGTGCGCCCCACCTTCTCTCCCTCCTTTGCAAAGAACGGATTTAGGTATATTGTATTAGCGCTTTTACATTTTATGCTTAAAAATAAGTGGATATGCCTTCTTTCTCACCTGTACTATTTTTCTAAAAAAATCACTATAAAGTGAAACTTTAATCAGCGGAGGGGTTTATTCATCCTCCACTGATTATCAGCCCGCCCCCCCATCTAACTTCTTTGCTTTCGCTGAATTTTGAGGTGGGGGTCTTATTGCCCGTTAATGCGGGATAAATAAGTTCAAAAAAAACATAAAAAAAAGCACTTCACCTTATTGACTCTAATATAAATGTTATGTTATTATATAAAATTTGACATTTTTACATGCGTATGCTATCATTAAAAGTGGTTACCACATATGGAGGTGGATGATTTGTTTCAAATTGGTGATAAAATCGTTTATCCAATGCACGGTGCAGGAATTATCGAAGCAATTGAAGAGAAAGAAATATTAGGTACTTCACGTCAATATTGTGTGATACGCATCATTAGTAAAGATATGCAAGTAATGCTTCCGATGGAACAATTAAAAAAATCAGGTATTCGTTATATCGTTGATCGAGGTACGTTAGATGATATACTTCTTGAATTTCAAAACGGGGAGTCAGACCCATCACTCTCATGGAAACAAAGATATACAATGAATATGGAAAAAATGAAAAATGGCAATTTACAAGATAGCGCAGAAGTGGTTCGGGATTTACTTCGCCGTAATAAAGAGAGAACATTAAATGCGAGCGAAAAACAAATGCTAGATAATGCACGAAAAATGATGATCAGCGAAGTCGCGCTCGTACAAAATGTTACTGAACATCAAGCAACAGAATTTCTTCAAGATACAATTAATCATTAATTTTAAAATAGCCGAACGCTATTTTTTTTGTAAAAAAGGACAAAGAGATAAAACTCTTTGTCCTTTTCATATTACCCACGCCCAGCTTGAAACGATGGGTATAAAGTCATTCCACCATCTGCAAATAACGTAATTCCAGTTACGTAACTCGCCTCTGATGAAGCAAGCCAAGTTGCTACTGCTGCGATTTCTTCAGGTTTTCCAATATAGCCCATAGGTATCATACTTTCTACGTCAGCACGTTTTTTAGGATCAGCAAACTTTTCGGCATTAATTGGCGTATTAATTGCACCTGGCCCAATATTATTTACTCGAATACCTTTTGGCGCATATTCTAACGCTAGCGTTTCTGTCATCAGTTTAATGCCACCCTTACTTGCTGCATAGTGCACAAATAGTGGCCACGGAATTTTCTCATGAACACTAGACATATTAATGACAGACCCTTTAATATCATGTTCTACAAAATATTTAATCGCTTCACGACTTCCTAAAAAAGCACCTGTTAAATTTGTATTAATTACCCTATTCCAATCTTCAAGCGGCATTTCATGCGACGGTACCGCGTTTTCTATCCCTGCATTATTAATCATAACGTCAAGCGTACCAAACTCTTTCACAGCAGATTGAATGAGATTCACAACATCTGATTCGACGGTTACATCACCTTTTACAGCAATCGCTTCGCCGCCTACCTTTTTAATTTCTTCTAACACATCATTCGCTTCTGATTCTCGTGAGCGATAATTAATAACCACTTTCGCTTTTTCCTTAGCAAACCTCACTCCCATCGCTCTTCCGAGACCAGTTGCTGATCCTGTAATAACGACAACTTTCCCTGCTAAATCACTATACATTTCCATACCTCCTTTAACTTTTGGCTATACCTAACATAATTCCGGCTGCGATAATAAAAACGATACCGACAACGATACCCGTTAATTGACGTTTCGTTTTCTTTTCACCTAATATAAGGATCCCACCAAGCGTGGAAATAATAATTCCCATTTGCGATAGCGAGAAACTTGTTGCGACTCCAACACGCGGCTGTGAAATGAATAAAAACATATTTCCAGCTGCCCAAATTAATCCTGGAATAATATTGCGAATTGCATATTTATTAAATGGATGATGTTTAAAGGTAAGCAAAATCCCACCTAACACCATACCAACTGCTTGTGGCAACAAAGCCGACCAGCCATCTACGTTAAATAACCTAATTACTACTACGTAAACTAAATAACCGACTGTTGAAATTAATAAAATTACGATACCTCTTTTAAAGTTTGCTGCTTGCTCTGCATTCTTTTCTTCTTCACTTTGAAGCGATGTTAAAATAACACCGATAATAATACAAACGAGCGCTAAAACCCCAAGAACGACCGATATTGTCGTGGACCATTCATGAAATACGATAACGCCAAATAAAGTCGTCGCGACTAATTGAAGTCCTGTTGAAATTGGCATCGTCCTCGAAACACCCATTAAATCAATACTTTTCAATTGATTCGCCTGACCAAGCGCCCAAAATAAACCTGACACAACTCCAACTCCGATAACGGTAGGTGTTAATACTGGCTTCATAAAAATATAAACAACAATTGAAAAAATAAGTGCTCCAAATGTTGTTCCGAGCGTTTGACTATACGGGCCCCCGCCCAGTTTTACGTTAAATAGCACAATACTTCCCCAAAATATAGCTGGTAAAATCGCTAAAAATATATCCATCACTCATTACCTTTCTTTACTAAATGCCATAGATTATCACTCTAAGTCGTTAGAGTGAGCTTTTATTTTTTCTTTTTCCCGTTCACAAACTTTTTCTGCAATAGCGTCAGAAACATTCTTTTCTCGCTCCACTTTCTTTATCTTTACGTGATCTAAATGATCTTCCAAAGTAAGCGTAACTTTATCGTTCGGCGGATTATGCGCTCCTTGAAATGTAAGAAATTGTAGCTTCAATTCGTATCTAGGAACAAATTCATCTTTCTTGCCGAGACGCTTTATATCTATAACTGAAGCACATTCATATTGATCTTCTGTCACTTGTCTAATAACTGAATAGTACCTATTTGATAATGCACTCTCTAAAAGCTGTTCTCTTGATTCTTTCGCGAAAGAATCGCTTGGAGAAGAGAAAAAGGCCACACATAGCATTGTGATAACGACACATATTTTTTTCATAGTTCCCTCCTTGTTCTATAGATTAGTGTTCTCAAAACTGCCATAAAAAAACGACTTTCCCTATGTAGGAAAGTCGTTTTAATAAATCCAATATTAACCACCGCTCACTGGTGGAATTAGTGCAACAACATCACCAGATTGGACCCTGTCATCTTCATTTGCGTATTCTTCATTAATCGCAACCATAATTGGCTCTGAAACTGGTACATTATATTCGTTCGCAACAACATCTTTTAACTGTGCAACCGTAATATTTTCTTTCTCTATTTGTAATTCACTTGTCCCTGCTTCTTCTTGTAAGTGCGCAAATAACAATACTCTAATCATACTTATAACTCCTTCCCAGGCTCTCCCGCCGGATATGGTGTTTTTTCTAATTGATCACCAATCCATGAGTCACCATCTTCCCAAAACTCCTTTTTCCAAATCGGAACAATTTGTTTTATGCGTTCCATAATATATTCGTTCGCTTCATAAGCCGCTTTACGGTGTGGTGTTGAAACAGCAACAACAACCGCTATATCAGAAATTTGCAACGTACCGATGCGATGTGTAATCGCAACATATGTACCTGGCCATTTCTCTTTCACTTCCAAGCCAATTTTCTCTAGCATCTTTTCTGCCATCGTCTTATAAGCAACATACTCTAAGTATAATGTACGACGCCCTTTCGTAAACTCTCTAACCGTTCCAATAAATGTTGTAACAGCACCGCATTCACGTCGAATTACTTTCTTCGTTACTTCTTCAATTGAGATTTCTGTATCAATTACTTCATAATATGTATTTATCATTTCGCACTCCTAACCGTTTGTAAAAACCAGTCTATGTACAACTCTTCTTCTGTTACATGAAATACTTTATATTCTTCTCGTATATTTGCCGGAACATCATACCACGTAATAACCGCCACTATATTTTCTACTTTATGTAAAAGCTCAATGTCTTCCGCAGAACGAAGTAACACTACTTTCGAGTAATTCTCTTTTTTATAGCCTTCTATTAAAATTGTATCCACTTCAAAAAACTCATATAAGCGAATAATTTCTTGCAAGGACCATTTCTTTCTTAGTGAAGAAAGTGAAAGCAATCCAGCACCTTCTACACTACTTACGACAGCACCAGCTTTACGGTGTCTTTCGCTATCTTTTTGCGCTACTTCTGGAAAGCCTCCGTGCCCGTGATGTTTAATTGTAGCAACTTTCATTTTTCGTTCAGCTAATGCATGCACCACTTTCTCAACAAGTGTTGTTTTCCCGCTATTTTGATATCCTACTATTTGTAAGATTGAAGGGGCTTTGCCCATGGCCAATCACATCCCTCAGAGTGCTCTAACAATAATACGGATACTTTCATTCCGGTCTCAAATCCTCTCGTTCCTCCAGGTAACACGATAAAAGCATTCGCATCTGCAAGTGAAGATACCGCACTCGATTTATCTAAACCAACTGGCATCGCTTGTAACGCCCCGTCCACAATTGTTACGTTCGCTCTTACGAAACGAGTAAATGGATTTGGCTTTGGAAAATCTTTTTGTAAAATAGCATCCGCTCTATATACGTGAGGTTCCTTCGCATACAAATACGTTTTTATAATTGGATGCACAAATAATTCAAAGCCTACATAACAAGCAGACGGATTTCCTGATAAACCAAAGAGTAACTTTCCATCAACTTCAGCTACTGTCGTTACACTTCCGGGCCTCATGGCTATCTTATTAAAGAGTACATTTGCCTGTAACCTTTCATAAATAGCTGGTAAGTAGTCATAATCTCCTACTGATACACCGCCTGTTGTAATTAAAATGTCGACCTCATCCACCGCTGATTGAACAGCTGTAAAACATGCATCTAACTCATCCGCGAGTTGACCATAATAACGAACTTTCCCGCCAGCTTTCATAATTTGAGCTGCGATCATATACGAGTTACTATTTCTAATTTTCCCCGGTTCTAACGGCTCATGTACTTCTAATAATTCACTTCCTGTCGTTACAATACCGACAACAGGCTGTTTTACAACTTTCACAGTGCTATATCCAAACGTTGCTAATAAGGCGGCAACACCTGGATTAATTGCAACGCCTTTCTGAACGAGAACTTGATTTTGTTTTATATCTTCTCCTTTAAACGACACATTGTCACCGTTATTAAAAGGGCGTTTTAACTTCATATATGTTTTCCCGTTCTTCTCAAACCCTTCTGTCAGCTCTAGCATTACGACTGCATTGCAATCTTGTGGAATAGCTGCTCCTGTCATAATACGAACCACCTGAAAAGATCCTACTTCTTCTGTAAAAACAGAACCTGCCCCGATTTCTCCTATTACTTCAAATTCAACTGGATTCTCTTGAGTTGCTTCTTTCGTATCTTCTGCTCGAATGGCGAAACCATCGTAAGGGGAACGATCAAAATGAGGAACGTCATGATCTGAGACAACATCTTCCCCGAGAATTCTCCCGTAACTTTCCGTAATAGAAATTTCTTCTACTTCACCATGCTTTGCATATTTCATTACCCGTTCTACTGCCTCAGCAACTTGAATTGGAATTCGTTTTTCTACCATCGTTTCTCACCTCATATTTGCAATTTTTTTTATCTCGATTAAACTTTATATATTCAATAGAAATTACTTCAAGGAGGAATTCCATGTCTTCATTTACACACTTTAATGACCAAGGACGCGCGAAGATGGTTGATATAAGTGACAAAAAAGCAACCGTTCGAACAGCAATTGCGTGCTCTAGCATTGTCGTTACGAAAGAAATTTACGATAAAATCTCTCACAATGAAATTGGGAAAGGTGACGTATTAGCAGTTGCGCAAATCGCAGGCATTATGGCTGCGAAACGAACTTCTGATATTATCCCAATGTGCCATCCTTTACTATTAAAAGGTGTTGACGTTTCTTTCGATTGGAAACAATCAGAAGAACAATATCGTTTACTCATTGAAGTAAAAGTTAAAACAGAAGGTAGCACCGGTGTTGAAATGGAAGCTTTAACAGCTGCTTCGGCTACCGCTCTTACTGTGTATGATATGTGTAAAGCTGTCGATAAAGGTATGATTATCGGCGAAACCTACTTACTTGAAAAAACAGGCGGAAAAAGTGGAGATTATACGAGAAATTCATAATCCTTTCTCCGTTGAACCTAAAGGATCCCCTTTAGGTTCAACCTATATATCTTGCATATAAACTTTTCGCTACATTTATATCATTCGTCCCATGAATGAAAGCTCTGCCATCTGTAAATAAAACAAAACGATATTCTTCTACCGGAAACGACAATAAATAAGGTGTCGCCTTTATCTCTACGCTTCTTTGTAAGCGCTTTTTAATTTCTTCCAAATTAAAATTCTTCCGCACACCTGGACGAATTTGCACTGTATTTCGCCCACATAACACTTCTGTTTTCGTTTGTGCTTCAAATGTTAAACTCGGATATGTACGTAACCTTCCGCAAGATAAACAAGTATCTTTTTTCTGCCTATTCACTTTAAATGCCATCTGTTGATTATTCCAAAGATCAAATGATAACATCGTTTCACGAAGCGCTCCGTAGTCTTCTACTAATATTTTCAGCGCTTCCGTAGTTTGATGCGCAACTACTAATTGTACTGCCGGTTGTATAATACCAGCTGTGTCACATGTTGCTCCGCTCGCCGGATGCTCCATTAAACAGCGAAAACACGGTGTTTTCCCTGGTAAAATTGTATACGTTACTCCGTAGCTTCCAACGCACCCACCATATATCCACGGAATATTATACTTTTGTGAAATATCATTAATGAGAAGACGCGTTTCAAAATTATCTGTCGCATCTAATATTAAATCTACATCATTCACTAATTCTTCCATTTCTTGCACCGTTACATCTGTCACAACCGGATTTATTTCCACTTCAGAATTAATCGCTCTTAAATGCTCTGCTGCCGCTACCGCCTTCGGTTTATACTGCTTTGCATCTTCTTCTGTATATAGTTGTTGTCTTTGTAAATTACTCCATTCTACATAATCACGATCAGCAATCGTTACTTTTCCAACACCCGCTCTAACAATCGCTTCTGCATTTGCCGCACCGAGAGCACCAGCACCAATAATAAGCACATGCTTCTCTCTTATTTTTCTCTGTCCTTCTTCTCCAACACCAGAAAATAATATTTGTCTTGAATATCGCTCCTGCATACGATACCCCCCTTTCTTATCCTCCTATATAAGACATTTCGATTTTCGGACGATTTTTTGCACTTTCTTCTGTTCGTTCATCCGAATACCTATCTTTTCTATTCATCCATACATCTTGTATAACACTTAATAACTCCTCATCCGAAAGATTTCCTCTAAGAAGTTCTCTTACATCCAAACCCTCTGTCGCAAATAAGCACGTATAAAACTTTCCATCTGCCGAAATTCTCGCCCTCGTACAAGAGACACAAAATGACTCAGAAACAGATGTAATAAAACCAACTTCAACATTTGTTCCAACGTACCGATATCGCTTCGCAACTTCACCAAAGTAATGCGCTTCAGCTGGCTCAAGCGGATACACCTTATGAATCATCTCAATCAATTCTCGTTTTGTAACGACTTGATCAAAATTCCACCCATTTGTACTACCAACATCCATAAACTCAATAAACCGAAGCGTGATTCCTTGCTCTTTAAAATACGCAGCCATCGGTAGTACTTGATGATCGTTCATCCCTTTTTTCACAACCATATTTACCTTTACTTCCAAGCCCGCCTCTTTAGCTGCTATAATTCCCTTAATTACCGGTTTCGTATTAATATTTCGACCATTAATATTCTTAAATATGTCATCATCTATCGCATCTAAACTAACATTCACTCTATGTAATCCAGCTTCTTTTAATGCCTTCGCTTGTTTCGTTAAATGAATAGCATTTGTCGTTAACCCTATATCTATTAGCCCATCAATTTTCACAAGACGTGCAATAAGTTTTGTTAAATCTTTACGAAGCAGTGGCTCACCGCCAGTAAGTCTAATTTTCCGTACACCGATGCTAACAAATAATTTTGCCAAACGCTCAATTTCATCAAAAGTTAGTAAAAACTCGTCTTTCAAAAAAGCATATTCTGGCCCAAATATTTCCGCTGGCATACAATATGTACATCTAAAATTGCAACGATCAATGACAGATATACGTAAATCTTGAAGTGGGCGTCCAAAAAAATCTTTAACCATCTCCTGCATCGCCACCCTCCCTTTCTGCCAAATTTCTTTCTTTTCATTCTATTATAATATATTTTCGAACTGCGATGTTTTTGCTCAAGTGAATAAAGTGAAACTTTAAATAATTAGAGGGGATTCACTCCCCCTGGTTAACGAGGTTTACTTACAAATACAAAGATAAAAAAACCTTGAAACATAAAAGCTTCAAGGTTCTCTGCTTATTAACTTAATCTAATAATAGTCAGGGTAGCCCCTGGCGTTGCTGTAGATAATGTAGCTATTGCAACTACTCCAAATAACTGTAAGCTAACAGCAGCTCCAGCAGGCAAGTTAGCAATTATTGTTGCACTAAATGAACCAGTAGCAACTGTCGGAGCATTTATCGTTCCCGCAAGCGGACTGCCATTTACAGTTATACGAGAACTTACAAGTAATCCTGCCGTTAGATTAATTGTATAAGCTATATAATAATTCCCTGCATTCGCAACTGTAAATACAGTATTTCCTCCACTAACAGTAATTCCTGGACCAATATTTTGATTGTTCGGTAATGGTACATTCGTGCCACCTAATAAAACAGAAATAGCGGTTCCTGATGTATTATTCGCAAATGCATATGTTGCAGTTGTACTAACTCCAGTCGCCCCGGTCGCTCCAGTGGCTCCAGCTCCGGTTGGACCTGTATCTCCAGTTGGGCCTTGTGAACCGGTTGCTCCTGTAGCCCCCGTTGGACCTTGGATTCCTTGCGGGCCTTGAATTCCTTGTGGGCCTTGAATTCCTTGGAGACCTGTCGCTCCGGTTGCTCCTGTAGCTCCCGTTGGACCTTGAATTCCTTGCGGGCCTTGAATTCCTTGTGGGCCTTGAATTCCTTGGGGACCTGTCGCTCCGGTTGCTCCTGTAGCTCCCGTTGGACCTTGAATTCCTTGCGGGCCTTGAATTCCTTGTGGACCTTGAATCCCTTGTGGACCTGTCGCTCCGGTTGCTCCTGTAGCTCCCGTTGGACCTTGAATTCCTTGCGGGCCTTGAATTCCTTGCGGGCCTTGTGGGCCGGTCGGACCTATGTCACCTTGTGGACCTTGGATTCCCTGTGGGCCTTGTGCTCCTGTTGCTCCTGTCGCTCCTTGGATTCCTTGAGGACCTTGTGGACCTTGAATTCCTTGCGGGCCGGTTGGACCTATGTCGCCTTGTGGGCCTTGAATTCCTTGGGGACCTTGTGCTCCGGTTGCCCCCGTTACTCCTTGGATTCCTTGAGGACCTTGAATACCCTGTGGACCGGTTGGACCTATCTCTCCTTGAACACCTTGGATTCCTTGCGGGCCCTGTAAACCCGTCACTCCGGTTGCTCCCGTTGCTCCTGTCGCTCCTGTCACTCCAGTTGAGCCTGTCGCCCCGGTATCTCCTGTTACTCCTGTCGCACCTGTTGCTCCTGTCGGGCCAGGTGGTCCACCTGATGGACCTGTCACTCCTGTCGGACCTGATGGCCCCGTTGGGCCGGTCGGTCCTGCTGGTCCTCCTGACGGACCAGTCACCCCTGTTGGACCGGTTACTCCTGTTGGACCGGTAGTTCCTTCTCCCGTCGCTCCGGTTGCCCCCGTATCTCCTGTTGCTCCCGTCGGACCTTGTATCCCTTGAATTCCTTGTGGGCCTTGCACTCCTTGTGCACCTGTTGCTCCTTGAATCCCTTGAATTCCTTGCACTCCCTGTGTCCCCATCGGACCGGTTGGACCAATCACCCCTTGTATACCTTGCACTCCTTGGGGGCCCTCTGGACCGGTTGCTCCTATTTCCCCTTGTATCCCTTGAATTCCAGTTGCTCCTTGTGCTCCAGTTGCTCCCGTTATCCCTTGCACACCTTGGATTCCCTGTATTCCTTGTGGACCTTGTGGGCCTGTTGCTCCTACCGGTCCTTGAATGCCTTGTATCCCCTGAGGACCCTCTGGACCCGTTGCTCCAACTGGCCCTTGAACACCTTGTATTCCTTGCGGGCCCTGAAGTCCTTCTGGGCCTTCTGGACCTGTTGGACCTATTTCTCCTTGTATCCCTTGGATTCCAGTTGGACCTTGTGGCCCAGTCGGACCTATGTCACCTTGCGGACCTTGGATTCCCTGTGGACCTTGTGCTCCTGTTCCCCCTGTCGCTCCTTGGATTCCTTGAGAACCTTGTGGGCCTTGAATTCCTTGTGGGCCGGTTGGACCTATGTCGCCTTGTGGGCCTTGAATCCCTTGCGGACCTTGATCTCCAGTGGCCCCCGTTACTCCTTGAATTCCTTGGGGACCTTGAACACCTTGGGGACCCGTCGGACCTATCTCTCCCTGCACACCTTGGATTCCTTGCGGACCTTGCAAACCCGTCACTCCGGTTGCTCCCGTTTCTCCTGTCGCTCCTGTCACTCCAGTTGAGCCTGTCGCCCCAGTATCTCCTGTTACTCCTGTCGCCCCGGTTACTCCTGTCGGGCCAGGTGGTCCACCAGATGGACCTGTTACTCCCGCCGGACCTGATGGCCCCGTTGGGCCGGTCGGTCCTGCTGGTCCTCCAGATGGTCCTGTTACCCCTATTGGACCGGTTACTCCTGTTGGACCTGTAGTGCCTTCCCCTGTCGCCCCAGTTGCTCCCGTATCTCCTGTTGCCCCCGTCGGACCTTGGATTCCTTGAATTCCCTGTGGACCTTGCACTCCTTGTGCGCCCGTCGCTCCTTGAATTCCTTGTACTCCTTGCACACCTTGGGGACCCATCGGACCTGTTGGACCAATCTCCCCTTGAGCACCTTGCACTCCTTGGGGACCCTCTGGACCCGTTGCTCCTATTTCCCCTTGTATCCCTTGAATTCCAGTTGCTCCTTGTACTCCAGTTGTTCCCGTTATCCCTTGCACACCTTGTATTCCCTGTATTCCTTGTGGACCTTGTGGACCTGTTGCTCCTACCGGTCCTTGAATACCTTGTATCCCCTGAGGACCCTCTGGACCCGTCGCTCCAACTGGACCTGGCACACCTTGAATTCCTTGCGGCCCCTGAAGTCCCTCTGGGCCTTCTGGACCTGTTGGTCCTATATCACCCATCGGACCTTGTATCCCTTGAACTCCCTGTGGCCCTGTTGCTCCTGATGGCCCTGGTACTCCTTGTATTCCTTGTGGACCTTGATCTCCTGTTGCCCCTGTTGCCCCTTGAGGCCCTATAGCCCCCTGTATACCTTGTGGACCTTGATCTCCTGTTGCTCCCGTTGCCCCTTGAATACCTTGAACTCCTTGTATTCCTTGTTCACCAGTTACTCCCGTCGGACCAGGAATACCTTGAATACCCTGCGGACCTTCTGGACCTGTTGGCCCAATTGGCCCTTGAATCCCTTGGATTCCTTGCAAGCCCTGTGCTCCCGTGCTTCCAGTCGGACCTGTACTTCCCGTTGCTCCTGTTACCCCTGTACTTCCTGTAGCTCCAGTATTCCCAGTTGCTCCAGTCGCACCTGTACTTCCACTCGGTCCACCGCCCGGACCTGTCGCACCAGTCGGCCCCGTCGGACCAGGAGGTCCTCCAGATGGTCCAGTTATCCCAGTTGGACCTGTTATTCCAGTCGGGCCTGTTATCCCCTGACCAGTTGCTCCGGTTGCACCTGTATTTCCACTCGGTCCTTGTGTTCCTTGTATCCCTTGTGCTCCTTGTATTCCTTGTGGACCAGTTACACCCGGTAACCCTTGGACGCCTTGTATTCCTTGAGGTCCCTCAGGTCCCGTCGCTCCAATTGGCCCCTGTAATCCCTGTATCCCTTGTATACCTTGTGCCCCAGTCGCTCCCGTTGGACCAATCGGACCTTGTAACCCTTGCACCCCTTGAGGTCCTGTCGCTCCAGTTTCTCCTTGTGGTCCTCTCAATCCTTGTGGGCCCTGCTGTCCTTCTGGTCCAGTTGCACCTATTGGCCCAACTGATCCTTGTATCCCTTGCACACCTTGAGGTCCTGTCGGGCCCATCTCCCCCATCGGACCTTGTAATCCTCTTGGTCCTTGAGGTCCTGTTGGGCCTTGTGGACCGGTTGGACCAGTAATCCCTATACCTGTAAACCCAGTTGGAACAGGGGGGAAAGTAGGCCCAATAAGTTCGGGTGGAATTCTAAAATTAGAGCTTAACGAATTTTGCTTCCGATTATTATCACGATTCTTCACACTTTCACCACCTACAAACCATCTTTTTCATAATAAATAAGCCTCTTCTTAATCTATTTACAAAAATAATTTCCAAGACTATTTTTATTTTAAATAATAAAAACTCCCTTAATTTCTTAAGGGAGTCCTGCAATTGAATCCATATTATCTGTATTAGGGACAGCTTGCGCTATACTCGATGTATTTACATTTTGCCCCATATTTGCTCCTGTTACAGTACCAGCAGGAGTGCCCCTTGTATACGTCGTCGTCACCGAATCTCCCGGCTGTAAACAAAGCTTCGTCTCCGTCCCTATTACTGTAACAACATCAATCCAAGTACACCCCATTGAACCACTATATGATTTCGAAGCAGTAAATGAAGTGTCACTCAAATTATCACCGGTAAATATATTTCCAGTGTTATTCACAATAACAAACTCTTTTATATGAGCAGGCATAATTACACTCTACCTTTCCTCTATGAACCTAACGTACGTGTACTCGTTGCCAAAGGCGGAAGAAATACTGATGTTCTAATGACCGCTTCTGGCTGCCTTTTTCCATTTAAAAAAATAGCCGCACTTGATCCTCCAGCACCTGCATATACTTTTGCTACAGCTAAAGGTGAGAGATCATAACAGTCACCGACATTAACAGCTCCTGTATTATTAATAATTTTTACTTTACGCAAATTAATCCCCATTTACCCCTCCTCCTTTTTTATACTGTATGCAAAAGAAAAAAACTTGAAACAGACTCGTTTCAAGTTTTTTTCAATTAACTATTTCGTTTCACCTTCATATTGAAGCATACCGCCAACCATGTTCACTGTTTTAAACCCTTGTTCATTTAAATAATGACATACATTTTCACTGCGCATTCCTGAACGACAAATAAAGATATATTCATTCTCTTTATTAAAGAAATCTACTTTATGTGGGATATCGCCCATTTTAATATGTACAGCTTCTGGAATCTTTCCTGCCGCTACTTCTTCATCTTCTCTTACATCTACTAAAAATAACGTTTCTCCATTTTCTAAACGCTCTTGCACCTCTTCTGTAGTAATTGTTTTAACTTCTGTCATATGTAGTTCCTCCTTATATACAATAAAACCTTTAGTTTCTTTTTCACAAACATTCTCTACCAATTTTAGCATGCAAAAGAAAGAACGCAAAGAATCGAAAAGCTATTTCTCAATTTTCTCGTAAAACTTATTCTTTACAAACATAACTAGCACATTGTATCCTCAATATACTTGTTTTATGAAAGGAGTCGATTAAAATGACGCTTTTTCTTTTCATTATAGGCATTGTGTTCTTACTCGCTGCAATTATTGTACTTAGTATGAAAAATAATAAAAAGATAAAATCGCCACAAGAAATGTCATTCTTATTTCTATTGCTTAGCATAGCGTTTTTCGGTATAGCAATTGCTACATATATTTTCCGTCTACAAATCATGTGAAAAAAGGTGCCTACTTCAAACACTGCACCTTTTCCCCATCATTTTCCTTCTACACAAAACTAGATACTTTCCGATTCAAAAATTCATAAACTTTCTTTTCGAATAAATGAATATCCAATGCTCCTGCCATATGCCCATTTATACTTTCTATCTCATATACTTCCGCATATTTTCCTTGTTTTTGCAAAATATCAACCATTTTATAATTATAACGAGACGGCTGAAGCAAATCTTGTTTACACGGAATCATAAGTACATTCGCTTCTATGTTAGAAAGAGATTCTTCTAGTGAAGAAAACCCATGTGCAATATCATGCAATAAAACTGCCTTCGCAGTATATATCCATGAATTTGCATCTACTAACTCCATACTTCTATATGTCGCTTTATTTATTTCTTTTTCAAATGATGTTAGTGTAGCAAACTTTTCATAAGGTTCTATCTCTATACTATTACGAGGAAATGCCATTTCATAAAAATGCTCATCAAACGCGTTCATAAACATCATTCTATTTGCTAAATGAAGCCCCTTTATCGGCTGCTGTTCTCCATATTTCCCCTCTTTCCAACTTGGATCCAGTTGAATTGCTTCAATCGCATTTTGCGCTACGTTTACTGACGTAATAATTGGATTTTGTGGGTTCGTAATAACGCCAATCATCCGCTCTACCATATGTGGATAGTGAACCGCCCATTGTTGTGCAATCATCCCCCCCGCCGACGGTCCGATTACAGCGTGTAACCTTGAAATTCCCATACCTTTTATTAACTCATATTGCACACAAGCTACATCAAGAAATGTAAAAATCGGAAAATCCATAGCATATTCTTCTCCAGTTTCTGGATTAATTAATTTCGGTCCTGTTGTAATTACATATGGATTCCTCACCTGCACATTACAAAGATTATCCGTACATATAACAAAATACTTATTTGTATCAATTGCTTTTCCAGGTCCAATTAGCCCATCCCACCAACCAGACTCCTCATCATGCACTGTATATTTTCCTGCCGCATGACTTGTTGCACTAAAATAATGACAAACCAAAATCACATTTGACCTTTCTCTATTTAAAGTGCCATATGTCTCGTATCCCATTTGAACAGGAATTTCTCTGCCATTTTCAAACGTAAACCCTTTTAAAACAAACTTCTCCTTTTTTACAATTTGCACAGACTCTCCCTCTCCCCGTTATAGTATGAACTGCTTACTAAAGTTTTTTTTCTATGCAAACTAATCTCCTTCTTCTTTTCATAAATAAATGAATAATATACAAAATTAGCCACAAAATAGCACTATATTACAAGATTAAAGAGGGCGTACATATGATTTGGAATTGGTTACGTAAGAAAAAAAAATCAAATAAACCAGAAGCAAACGAAACAGATAATCAGGAGCAGCATTCTAACAATCAAGAGGATGATAACAAAGAACAGACTAGAAGTATGAAACATAATAAAGGTAAAAATAACGAGCAAAAAGATTCTTCTCAGAATAAGCAACAAAGTGCTAAACAAGAGGATTCCTCTCAGGATAAGCAACAAAACGCTAAACAAGGTGATTCGTCTCAGGATAAGCAACAAAACACTAAACAAGAGGATTCCTCTCAGGATAAGCAGCAAAGTGCTAAACAAGATGACCCTTCTCAGGATAAGCAACAAAACGCTAAACAGGATGATTCCTCTCAAGATAAGCAGCAAAGTGCTAAACAAAATGACCCTTCTCAGGATAAGCAACAAAACGCTAAACAGGATGATTCCTCTCAAGATAGGCAACAAAGTGCTAAACAAGGTGATTCGTTTCAGGATAAGCAACAAAGCGCTAAACAGGATGATTCCTCTCAAGATAGGCAACAAAGTGCTAAACAAGATGATTCGTCTCAAG